>JBGQLF010000227.1:0-9949 GCA_041499985.1 Gemmataceae bacterium | reverse complement strand
TCCGAAAACGGGGACAGGACCCGTGCGATGCAGGAGGTTTGGCATGAACAAGCAGCTCGGCTTTCTCGTTTTGCTGGGACTGGTGGCCGTATCCCTTCTCCCTGCCGCGGACCTGCCTGCCGGCAAGGTAGCAGGCGAGGACCGTGTCCTCTCCTTTGCTTTGAAGGACGTCGGCGGGCGTGCCATCTCCCTGGCCGATTTCAGGGACAAGAAAGCCGTCGTCGTGGTGTTCACCGGCACGGAATGCCCGGTGAACAACTCCTACCTGCTTCGGCTGAAGGAGCTGCACGACGCCTATGCGGACCGGGGCGTGCAGTTCCTGGCCGTCAACAGCAACACCCAGGATCCGGTGGATAAGATCGCCGATCATGCCCAACGACACGGGGTTCCTTTCCCCGTCCTCAAGGATGCAGACCAGAAAGTTGCCGACTTATTTCAGGCAGAGCGGACCCCGGAAGTCTTCCTTCTCGATCCACGGGGAGCGGTGTGCTACCGGGGCCGCGTCGATGACCAGTATGGCGTCGGCTACCAGCGACCGAAGCCAACCCGCCGCGACCTGGGCGAGGCCCTGGACGAACTTCTCACCGGGAAGCCGGTCAGCGTGGCGCGTACACCCGTCGCGGGCTGCCTGATCGGACGGGCCAAGAACGCCGAATCGACCGGCACGATTACCTACACCAAGCAGATCGCGCGTATCTTTCAAAAGAACTGCCAGGAGTGTCATCGACCGGGGCAGATCGGTCCCTTCGCGCTCCTGACATACCGCCAAGCCCGAGGCTGGGCCGAGATGATGCGGGAGACTGTCGGGGACGGTCGGATGCCCCCCTGGCACGCCGACCCGCGCTACGGCAAGTTCGCCAATGAGCGCCGGCTGTCCGGGGAGGACAAGGATACCCTGCTGGCCTGGATCGATCAGGGCTGTCCGAAGGGAGACGACAGGGACTTGCCTCCGCCCAAGGACTGGTACGAAGGTTGGTGGATCGGCAAGCCGGATGCCGTCTTGACGATGCAGGCGGAGTTCACGGTTCCCGCCAACCCAGGGAAGAACGGCATTCCGTACAAGTACTTCACGGTGCCGACGAACTTCACCGAGGACAGGTGGATTCAGGCGGCCGAGGCCCGGCCGGGGAATCGGGCGGTGGTTCATCACATCATCGTGACGGTCTCGGCCGCGAGCCAGGAACGAGGAGCCGGCGGGGAAGGGTCCGGGGGCGGCGGTGAAGGCAGGGGCCGATTCAGTTATCTCGTCGGCGTCGCGCCGGGAGAGGAACCCCTCATTCTCCCTCCGGGCATGGCCAAGAAGATTCCCAAGGGGGCGAGCCTTACTTTTCAGATGCACTATACGGCCAACGGGGTCGAACAGACGGATCGTTCGTCCGTCGGGCTGATCTTCTGCAAGGAGCCGCCACGGCATTCCGTGCAGACCGCGAGCATCCTCCAGATCAAGTTCGCCATCCCGCCGAGCGCCCCGAAGCACCAGGTCGTGTCCTCGGCCACGTACACCAAGGAGACCGTGATCCTCAGTTTCATGCCGCACATGCACCTGCGCGGAAGAGACTTCGAGTACCGGGTGGAATACCCGGACGGCCGGTCGGAGGTTGTGCTCTCGGTGCCGCGCTATGATTTTGCCTGGCAGATGCGCTATGTCCTCGCCGAACCGCTGCGGCTTCCCGCGGGGTCCAAGGTGGTCTGCACGGCCCACTTCGACAATTCCGAGAACAACCCGAATAATCCGGACCCGACCGCCACGGTCCGCTGGGGCCCCCAAACCTGGGAAGAGATGATGATCGGCTGGATGCAGTACTACCATCCCGAGGAGAGGATTGAGGCGGCAGGGGAGAAGAAAGGCGGATAGCATTCAGCGAGGACCTACACGCTGAAGTACTACCTCTGGGGGGAAGCCCAAACGGCAACCTACCGCCGCCACGAACGGCCGTGGGACAGCCATCAATTGCTACAACTCTTCCCCAGCGTTATAATCGGGCCCTGCGAGGTTCGCTGCGGCTAGGGCACCACCAGCTTCTCGCCACGCCGGGTTCGGACCGCATCGGAGTCAACTGGTGAGCGCTTCAAAGGCTTATGACGACAAGACACTGCCCATCATCCGCCAGGCCCTGAATGCCTTCGCACGCGACTTGCCACAATTCTTGCGCGACCGGCCGGGACAATGGGTGGCCTACCACGGCGACAAGCCACTCGGCTTTGGCGCCACGAAGACGGCGCTTTATCAAGAATGTCTCCGACAGGGCTACATCGACGAGGAGGTGTTGGTGCGGCGCATCCAGCCTTCGGTGGCCGAGGATTTCCTGCCGGCCTTTTGACCGCAGTCCACCTTGGGAAGTAGAAGCAGCACGGAAAGCGCGGCATGCTCACCGCGGCGCATAGCTCCCGCCACCGAGGACGCGCTTCGCCAAACGGGACCGAGCGGCACGTCGTTCCGTGCGCCGCGTGAGCCAGTCTTCCAGAAAGGCCGTGATATGCGGCCCACGCAGAATGCGCGTCCGGTTGGCGACCATCTGGGGAAGGATCTCGGCGTGAACCTCTTTCATCTGCGTCCAGTGGGCCTTCGGGTCCCAGTGGTGTTCCTGGTGATAGCCATTGTTGAAGAAGATCAGGTTGTACAAGCGATGATACGAACTGACCGAGTTAGCGTAGTAATTCCCCGGTTGGGCTCCATAGTGTAAGACATAGGTATGGGCATAGATGAGAACCCAGCCCGCGTAGTAAGACGGCAAGTAGAAGCAGAGAAAGTATCGCCAGTCCAGCAGAAACAAGGCGAGCCAGAACGCGCCCAGAACCAGCGACTCGACCAGGGCCATGACCACCTGGCTTCGGCCGCAACGGAGAATCATGCGGATCACGGGGCCCAATTCGAAACGGAAAAAGCCGATCAAACAATAACTCCAAAAGGCCTCCGGCTGGTTCTCCTTGCCGTGGCGATAGGTGGAACCCCAGTCTTTCGTCGAGCCATCGGGGCCTTTGGCATCGTTGTCGCCCCAGTGGTGATTCATGTGGTAATGGTAGTAGATCGTCTGTGGGATGCCGATGGCGAGCGTTTCGACGAGGTTGAAGGCTCGGTTCAACCAGCTGTTCGTAAAGAAGGCATTATGGATAAAGTTATGGGAGATGCTCTGTACGTTCCAGCAATAGCAAAACATGACGGCAGCGAACGCCAAGGCCAGTGCCCAGCCTGGCAGACTAGGGAAGTACACTAAGGTTCCAATCAGCAAGGCCACGTTGCCGATCGCGCAGAGAGTGGGAATGGCATCCGAAACCGCGTAACGGAACAGTAGGCGGCGTGTCGTCATGGGGCCTCCTTTCCCTTCTTCGGAGTTCATCCACGGATGCGAGAGGGCACCGGGATCCGTGGCGCGTATCCTAATCATCCGGCTGGGCCTGGGGCAATACCTCCTCGCGTGGTTCGGCGTCTCGTCGAACGTCCGAGCAAACCGAGGGAAGCTTGGAAGCTATTTCAAAAAGGTGTCTGGAACTCTAAAATCACAGTTCCAGACACCTTTTTTGAAATAGCTTCTTAACCTGCGGCCCGGAGCTTTTCCGGAAGAATGGGGTGGCTCAGCCCCAGGCATCCACTTCTTACTTGACACAGGGCGCGGTACACCTGAAGCGTATCGCGAGCACAGCGGTCCCAAGTAAACGGCCGTGCTGCTGCGACTCCGCCGGCGCGCAAGGTGTGCCACCAGTCGTCGTCTGCCACAACCCGCGCCATGGCATCGCGCCAACTGGCGAGATCGTGGGGCGCAATCAGATGCGCCTGGCCGCCCACGGTCTCTACCAGGGCCCCTGCGGTCGAGGCCAGCACCGCGCCACCACAGGCCAGCATCTCCACCGGCGGCAAGCCGAACCCCTCGTACAGCGACGGATACACCAGTGCCCGGGCCCCGTTATAGATTGCTGCCAGGTGCTCTTCGGCCACGTATCCGACATGGAGGACCCCTCGATGGCGGGCTTCCCGGTGCAAATAGTCGGCCACATCAGCGGTGTTCCAGCCCCAGCTACCCACGAGCAACAACGGCCAGCGTCCGCGCAGGCGCGGCGGCAAATCACAATAGGCCCGCAATAAAGTAAGGAGATTCTTGCGCGGCTCCAGAGTGCCCAGGTAGAGCAGATAACGCGGCGGCAGCCCGAGTTGCTGGAGCACCGGCGCCACCTCCGCGGCGGACAAAGGACCCAGGCCGCGGCGGATGCCCATGTACGTGCAGGTCACACGCTCGGGAGCGATGTGCAAGGTTCGAATCACCTCCTGCCGGCCGAACTCGGAGATTGCGAGGAAGTGCACACACCGTTTCAGGCCCTGCTCGAAGTGCCGCTCGAAATGAGCGACGCGATCGGCCGGGTGCCATTCCGGGTGCAGTAGGACCGAGAGGTCGTGGAGAGTCGCCAGCGTCGGACAGTCGCTGGGCAGCGGAATGAAATTCGGTTCGTGATAGAGATCGTAGCCCCGGCGGGCGCACACGGTGCGGAAGTGCTGGGCCAGGAGAGTGCGACCTACCTGGCGGAGATAGCGCAAGGCTTGGCTCCGCGGCGACGCCCGAGCAGGCCGGCGCGCACCGCTCTCGCCAGACCGGACGGGGGGAGTGCCTTCCAGATGGGGACGCGCCTGAGCGCAGAGTTCGCGCAGCCGGCGCACCCAGCCTTCGGGAAAGCCGTCGATCAGATCGGCGAAGGCTTGCTCGCGCAGACAGCGGAGCAGCTCCACGGTGTAGTGACCGATGCCTGTCCGCAGCCCCAACGCCGCCAGCTGGTTGACCACGACGCGCACGAAGGCCGCCCCCTCTCGGTTCCCTCCAGGGCCGGAGCGCCCGTTCCGGCGAACGCTCCAGGATCGAAGTTTAGCCCTGAGCGCTCGGGCGAGCGCGACGAGCGCGCCCGCCCAAGGCTCGCGGCTAAACTGTTGTCGTTTCTACTCAGGGCAATGTGCTGACGACTACGCCCAGACTGGACTCGGGTCGGCACCACACCTTGGAGAGCGCGGCGGGCAGCACCCAGGTCTGTCCCACGCGCAGCGTCTCTTCCCCATCCGCCGTCGTCATCCGGCCCTGCCCCTCCACCACCACCACGACTTGCAGACGCCCCTGTCCGCCACATGCAAACGGTTCCGTATCGCGGATATATTCCAGAGCAAAATAGGAACACTGGACGAGCGGCTGCCGGCAATGGCCCAGCGGTACCGCCGGCGCGGCGGACGGCGCCGTAAAGCCTGCGGCGCGAATGGGCTCGACCGGCCCGTAGGACCAGTCGATGCTGGCCAGCGCTTCCTCCAGATGCAGCTTGCGCGTGTTGCCCTGTGAGTCGCGCCGGTTCCAGTCGAACAGACGGAACGTCGCATCACTGGTCTCTTGCACTTCGGCCATCAGAACACCGCCGCCAACTGCATGGACCGTACCAGCCGGCAAGAAGACGCCATCGCCTGGTTGGGGCGTGAACTGGTGCAAGCACTCGGCCACGGTCCCCGCGCGCAAGGCTGAGCGCAGCTTGGCTTCATCAACCCCCGGTAGCAGGCCGGCATAGATCCGGCTTCCCGGTGCGGCGTCGAGCACAAACCACGCCTCGGTTTTGCTGCCCTCGCCTGGCCAGAGCCGCACCACCGCCGCCTCGTTGGGATGGACCTGCACCGACAGCCAATCGGCCGCGTCCAGGAACTTGACCAGCCAGGGAAAGGTGGGGTAGGCGTCCGCCGCCGGTCCGAGCAGGGCCGCGCGTTCGTGTTCCATCAGCCAGCGGAGTGATCGGCCGGTATGCGGGCCCGTGGCGACCAGGCTGCGGTGTTGCACGTGGTCGCTGACGTCCCACGACTCACCGTAGCGCTCTCCCGTGGGAAACGGCTTGCCCAGGACCTCGCCCAGGCGCCGTCCTCCCCAAACCATGGGCCGCAGAAACGGCGTGAACCGCAGGGGAGAGTGCAGCATGGGGGACCGCGTCTTATCGCTTTTCGCTTTGCGATTACCGCCTTCAAGTTGGCGCATAACTTCCGCACTCCTCTTCACTGTTCCCCTCTACCAATCTATTATCAAAAAGCACAAAGCGGAAGCGCGACCTGCAAACGATTTCTCAAGCCGCTTGATTCTTTCCGCCGTGCACGGAGTGTGTATAGGCCGCCACCATCTCCGCCATCGGCCCGGTCTGGCGCACTCGGCCGTGATCCATCCAGACGCCGCGCTCGCACAGCTTGGACAGGGCGTCCAGGTCATGGCTCACCATGACGATCAGCCGAGCCTTGGCCATCATCTCCCGCATCCGTTGGCGGGCCTTTTCCTGGAACGAGAGATCGCCCACACTGAGCACTTCATCGACCACCAGAATTTCCGGCTCGATGGCCGTGGCGATCGAGAAGGCCAACCGCACCAGCATGCCGGCCGAGTAATAGCGCACGGGCATATTGAGGAAGTCGCCCAGCTCGCTGAAATCGGCGATCGGTTGGAGCTTGGAGCGGATCGAACGGGCCGTCTCGCCCTGCAAATAACCCCGGTACGTAATGTTCTCCCAGCCGCTGGCATCTTGCTCGAAGCCCAGGGCGATGTCGAAGAGCGAACTGATCTGCCCTTCGACCAGGCGGCGACCCGCGGTGGGCGGATAAATGCCGGCGAGGACCTTCAGCAGCGTGCTCTTGCCCGCGCCGTTGTGTCCGATGATGCCGACGCGCTCCCCTTCGTTGATCTCCAGGCACACGTCCTGCAAGGCGCGCACCTCGATGAAGGGATTGATCGAGCGCCGGAACATCTGCCGGACCAAGAACTCTTTGAGCGTCAAGCGGCGATGCTGCCGTACGTGAAACGTTAGGCTCAAGTGGTCAAATAGTATTCGTGCCATAGGCATCCATTCCTATTCGGCTTTCGGCTCGGAGCCGATTACAGATGGAAAATGAGCCGGCGCTGCAAGCGAACCAGCGTCACGCCGGCGGCGGCCGCGGCTACCAAGACCGTCGCGGCGGCCGCGGCGTAGGTTTGGGGCGATGGTACGCGGCCTTCGAGGATCGGCTGCCGGACCAGCTCGAGCAAAGCTACCAACGGATTGTACTTTACGATCCAGGCCAAGTGGTTCTCGCGCAGCATCGTCGCCGGGTACATGACCGGCGTGGCATAGAACAGGATCTGGAAGCCGACTTCACAGAGATGCTGCGTATCCTGAAAATAGACATTGGCAAACCCCGCCAGCAGCGCCACCGACCAGGCGAGAACGAAGAACAGACCGACCGTCGGCACCAGGCTGAGCAGGCTCAGCACGTTGCCAAACCCTCGGAAGCCCCAGGCCAGCACCAGCACGACCAACAGGGCGACCAGAAAGTGCACGGTGCCTCCCAGGGCAGTGCGCAGCGGGTAGATCGCCAAAGGCGCGGGATATTGGCGAATATAGGATTCGCCCTGGAACAAACATTGGCATCCCTGGAGCGTCGCAGTTACCAGGTAGTTCCAGCAGGCCAGGCCCGCCAGCAGGAAGGGTGCGTATTCGCTCAGCTCGACGTGGAAGACCTTGTGGAAGACCGTGCACAGAATCGTGGTCATGGCGATCGGATGCAGCAGCGACCAGCCCATGCCGAGCACCGAACGCCGGTAGCGCGTGCGCAGATCCATCTTGACCAGCGACATCCAGAAATACCGGCAACGCCAGATATCCACGAAGTAGCTACTCATGCTACGTCCTCCCTCATCCCTCACAAAGAGATACCACGGTCTGCGCTAGCCGATCCCAGGAGAATCGCGCGTCGAGGTCGGTGCGAGCCACGGAGCACAAACCCGCGGTTCGCAGCGCCCGGCAGGCTTCATCCAGAGACGCTGGGTCGCAAGCATCAAAGTAAAACACTCCGGGGCCGGCGAATTCTTGCAACGAACTGTTGCAGCTACACACTACCGGCGTACCGTGTCGCAGCGCGTCCAGGACCGGGAAGCCGAAGCCTTCGTAGAGCGAAGGATAGATCGTGAACGCCGCCTGGCGATACAACTCACACAGCTGGCGATCGGGCACCATGCCTAGAAAACGCATCAGCCGTCCGCGAATGCGCCGGCGCGAGCCTGGACGGGCCAGGTCGCACATCCAGCCGTTGGGGCCCACCCACCAGAGCTCCATATCCGGGCCGAAAACGTCGGTCTTCAGGAACCAGTCCAGCAAGAACGGCCCGTTCTTGCGCGGCTCCAGGGTCGAGACGACCAGGATGACGTTCTCCCGCCGTGCTACGGGGTCCCCAGAAGCATGGGCGCGGACGCAGAGACTCGGTCCGGGATAGCCGACGACGACCTGCTCCCCCGACAACGCACACAGCCAGTTCGCGTCCGCCTTGGTAGCGGCGGAAATGGCCACGGCCTTGTCACACAGTCCCGCACTCTGGCCAAAAAAAGGACCAAAATAATCCAGTGTTTCCGCTACATGGGCCTGGGGCATGAGCAAGGGCGTAAAATCATACAGGATACAGAGCTCGCGCCGGAAATGCCGCTCCGGCGGGCGCAGCAGGCTATACACACACGGACTGCGGCTGGCCAGGCGGAGGTCATGGCGCCGGTGCGGGCGTCGCATCAGCCGGCGGGCCCAGACGCCCACGTCGGCATCCGCCGCCGGCAGATCCGCACGGTTGACGGTGATTTCCTGGCCGCAAGGCAGCGCGCTCGACAGCTTCATGCTCTCGGCATGCTGGCCCTGAATCGTATTCACCAGACGCAAGGGGCGGATGTGGGCCAGCGCTTCCACCAGGCGCGCGACAAACCGGCCAATCCCGGTCAGGTTTTGCAGCAACAACGGGTACACCTCGACATAGAGCGGCGCCGGCTCCGCTGTGACGGGAAGCATTCTCGGCACCCGGCCGAGCACGGATCGAGATGGTACGCTGGTTCCATTCACGGAGCGGAGTTCTCACAAAGTACAGTACAGAGCCGTTTACGCAGACAAAGACAGCACGGTCTGGGCCAGGGCATCCCAGGAGAAACGCCGCCGCAAGCCGTCGTGGTCGATGGCTGCCGGCGGTGCCTCGAATAGCTCCCGGCACGCCTGATCAAGCGAATCCGGATCGTGAGGATCGAAATAATGCACTCCGGAGCCGGCGAATTCTTGCAGGGAGCTGTGGAAGCTGCTGAGCACGGGCGTCTCGTGCAAGAGCGAGTCGAGCACGGGGAAACCGAACCCTTCGTACAACGACGGATAAATCGTGAACTTGGCCTGGCGATAGAGCTGGCACAGCCGGCGATCGGAAACCATGCCCAGAAAGCGAACCCTCCGCCCGCGCGCCGCGCGCCGCTTGCCACGGCGGAACAGGTCGTTCAGCCACTCCTGCGGGGCCCACCATCCCGTGGGACCCACCCAGCACAGCTCCATACGCGCGTCCAGCACCGTCGTATTCAGAAACCAGTCCAGCAAGAATGGGCCGTTCTTCCGCGGTTCCAGGGTAGAGACCACCAGGGCCATATGGTCCAAGCGCGGCACCGGGCCGAGATGGGCATGGGCCTGCACGCAGACGGTAGGTCCCGGGTGGCCGAGCACGACGTCCTCCGGCGGCACGGCACACAACCAGCGGGCATCCGCCTGGGTCGAGCGCGAATTGGCCACCAGTTTGTCGCACAAGCGTGAGCTCTGGGCAAAGAAGGCCCCGAAATGCTCGCGCGTTTCGGGACGATGCGCCCAGGGCAAGAGCAGAGGCGTAAAGTCATGCAGATAACACAATTCCCGCCGGAAATGTCGGAATGCCGGCCGTAGAATCGTAAACAGGATCGTACTCCGGCTGGCCTGCGCCAGATCGTGGGGCTGCGGCGGCAAGCGCAACAGCCGTCCGACCCAGGCTTCCAGATCCGCATCCGCGCCCGGCAGATCGGCACGAGGCACGGCAATCTCCTGGCCACAGGCCAGACCGGTGGCCACGCCCAGGCGGCGCACGTCCGCGCGCTGCATCGTGGTGACCAGTCGCACCGGGACACATGGCGCGAGTGCTTGCACCAACCGAGCCGCCAGC
>JBGQLF010000226.1:0-9958 GCA_041499985.1 Gemmataceae bacterium | reverse complement strand
CGATGGCGACCACCGGAGCATCCCCCGGGCCCGGCGCGACCACCCAGTTGCCCACCGCCGTCGACTTGCTGTCGCGCCACTCTACTGGCGTCAGCCCGGTGGCCTCGATCTTCAGCAGCGCCAGGTCGTAAGGGTCCTGGATCCCCACGACACGGGCTTCGAGCTGCCGGCCATCCCGGAGCAGGCACACCGCCCCGCCCTTCAGCTCGCTGGCCTTGGTTAGGATCCAGCCGTCGGGGCCGATGACCGTGCCCAGGGCGACGTCCTTGCCGTCGCACTGCACCCGGACGGTGCTCTGGCTCGGCTTCATCACCACGGTCTGAAACGCGTTCAAGACCCCCGGGCTGCTCTTCTGCTGATTGCTCTCGCGGTTGATTCGATCCTGCGCCGGCGCCGAGTTGGACGCCGCGAGTGCGAGGCAAACGACGGCGAACGGCAACAGCCCGCGCGTGAGACGGCTCTTCATAAACGTAGGACTCCTTGCTGCTTCTCATTTTGCTTGTGGCGCTTCGGGCTAGTTCTGCGGCGGTTCCGAAGGTCGGCCTCCTCGTCGGCCGATCACCAGTTTCAAGGTCACGACTTCCTCACCGCGCAAGACCTCGACGGCGATCTCATCGCCTGGCCTTTTCCAGCGGATCCGGGACACCAGGTCTTCGGAATTGGTGATTTTCTGGCCATCGAACTGAGTGATCACATCGTCCACCTTGAAGCCCGCCTTCTCGGCCGGCGCTCCGGAAGCCACCTCCGAGACGCGGCAATCCTTGCTCTCCCCATTCACTTGAAAGCCCAGGTAAGCGCCGTTGGGTCCCCGGCCGCCGATCTGGCTACCCCAGATCTCGGCCTTGGCCAGCCGGTCCCAGGTGGTGTGATAGGTGTCCACCGGGACGTGGATATTGGCGATGATCGGCCCGCCGATACGGCTATGGATGCCGATCACGCGCCCCTGCATGTCGAACAGCGGCCCCCCCGAATCGCCGCCGACCAGCGTGCAGTCGGTCTGGACGAGCCGGTCCGTGACGCCGAGGACACGGCCGAGGCGAACCACCGGCGGGCGGCTGGGCTTGTAGCCGCCCGGATGGCCGGTCGCGACGCACCACTGGCCTTTCTTCAGGTCGGCCGACTTCCCCATCTCGGCGAACGGCCATTTGCCCTCCGCGGTGATTTTGATCAGTCCGCTGTCGATGCCGCGGTTGGCCCCGAGCGTTTTGCCCTTGATCCGCCGGCCGTCCGACAGAATGACTGTCACCTCGCGGTCCGGCGGACCGGAGACGTGGCCAGCGGTCAGCACGTAGCCGTCTTCGCGGATGATGACGCCGCTTCCCATCGCGCTGCCCACGCGGACCCCGACGGTACAGGGCAGCACCTTCTGGACCACTTCCTGGACCTGCGCCTGGATGGCCTTGAGATCCTCGAGGCTCTCCGGGGCCAGTTTTTCCAAGGCCACATGCAAGGGCTTGACTTCGGCGGTCTTGGGATCTTCGGCGGCTGCCCAAGGTGGCGACGCCGACAGCCCCAACGTCAGGAGGAGCCAGGCCATAGGGAAAGTATGTCGGCGGAGCGGGGAAAGTCGGTGCGGTGCCATCACAGGAGTTCTCCGGGATTCGGTGTCGTCTCTGGCGACCGGAGGATACCTTCTCAGACAAGTCGGTCCTTGGCAAGCCCTGCCGGTCAATCGGTTTAAACCCAGATCGCCGCAGGGAGTCTCGCGCAAAGTGGTCCGGCCGTGCTTCCTATCCCGGCTGATGGGTTCGCATTCTCTTTGACTCGGCCGATAGGGACGGATAGCATCAAGAAATGTCGAGGTTTGTCACGCCGACTCACTCGGAGGCATGCCGGACTTTTTGCCAATCAATCGCCGCCACCCAGCACTTCTCCGCTGCGTCATAATGCACGACGCCTTCCGCCAACAATTCGTCGGGCTGTCCTTCATCATTCGCATCATCCGTGTAGAGAGTGAGGGCCATCCCTTCCTGTAGCTCGATGTCCAGGCGCTCCAAATCGCTGCGCGTCCCGGCGCAGGTCAGGCGCAGCCGGTTTTCATCGTCCAGGTTCTGGAAATCCGCGTACACTCGAGGAGGGGCCATGGGCTTGCTCCACTCAGCTGATCCGGCTAGGGTTCTTGACTGTCGGTCGAAACAGATCGCTCGCCTGTTCCGGTGTCAGCCCGCTATCGACCGTCACCCCGGAACCCATGGCGAAACTCTCCGGCAAGTTTTGTCCTCCGCGTACGACTACAGTATCGCCGGGCAGCGGTGCCATTCATCGCATTCCATTGTACGTCGCGTTCGGTCCAGACCCCAAGATCAAGTGTATTGTTCCCCTGCTCCCTTGCCTCCTTGCCTCCTCGATACTGCTTTCGTGTTGGGCAGAGCGCCGTCCCAAGGTATCATCAATCCTTTCCCTTTCACGCGCCCTGATAGGCTGGTCGGCACAAGAACAAGTCGGACAATCCGTTCGACGGCCTCGGTTTATGTCGCCTGGCTCGTTACAATACTGGCAGGCTGTAAATGCTTGTCGCCCATGCGTCAGACAGCGAAGTAGGATTTCGGCCATGCCTTTGCTGGACCACTTTCATCCGCCTGTCAGCGAACGCCGCACCTGGGAAGGCTTCCACGGTCTGTGGGCGGCGGCACTTGTCGAAAAGCTGAATCGCGACATCTTGGCAGACGAATATTTTGCCGATATGCAAGTGCATATTGGCAGCCAGGTTGAAGTCGATATCGCCACACTCAACGAGTCGAGGCGGACGGCAGAGCGCAGCGCCGCCGCGACGGCCACCTTGGCGCCTGTGTGGGCGCCGCCAGCGACGGATCTAGTCTTACCGAGCGTGTTCCCTGACGACATTGAAGTCCAGGTCTTCGCCACCGCCACGGGCGCTACCCTCGTAGGGGCCATCGAATTGGTCAGTCCAGGCAACAAGGACCGTCCCGAGGCGCGCCGGGCCTTCGCGGCGAAGTGCGTCAGCTACCTGACGCGCGGCATCGGCCTGATCGTGGTGGACATTGTCACGAACCGGCTAGCCAACCTGCACAACGAAGTGATCAGCCTCCTCGGCCACGGGGAGCCCTTCTTGTTGCCGCCCTCCACCACGACCTATGCCGTGGCTTATCGACCGTCACGTCAGCGGTCCGGTGATCAGATCGAATTGTGGCCCAGGCTCTTGTCCTTGGGACAGCCGTTGCCGGTGTTGCCGTTGGCTCTCCGCAATGCCGGGGTGGTGCCCGTCGATCTCGAAGAGACCTATAGCGAAGCGCGCCAACGGAGCCGTCTGGGATGAGCCGAAGGACCATTCATGCCTGAACCGTAGCAACAAAGCGGTACCGAGCCGGTTGGACCAACTGCGAGCGCCAGCCGGTCGGCGACATTGTGTGAAACCTGCTTGTCGCACACGCCGCGGTCGTGTAAGTTAGTTTCTGAGTCAGCAAGGTGTCGTGGGCCTCCTTGCCGAGAGAATAGTCCCGCCATCTGTAATCCCGCCCCGAAGACCGCTCGATCCCACAAGTTCGACCGAGTTGCGGACTCTGTTCAGGTTCCTACCATGCTGCGTCGTGCCGCGTTCGTTTGTCTCGTGACTGGTTCGTTTCTCGCCAGCCTGGCCGGATCGCACCACGCCTTGGCCCAGAGCGCGCCCGCCGACCTGACGCTGACCCCGAGCCACGTCGGGGACCGTTCTCTTCCCGTCCGGTTCGAACTCGACGTGCTGCCGATCCTTACCCGGGCAGGCTGCAATGCCGGCGCCTGCCACGGCAAAGCCCGCGGACAGAATGGCTTCCAGCTGTCCCTGCTCGGTTTCGATGCCGATTTCGACTACGCCGCTATTACGCAGGAAGCACGCGGACGCCGGGTCTTCCCGGCGGCGCCCGAACACAGCCTGCTGTTGCGCAAGCCGACCGGTCAGGTGCCCCACGGCGGCGGCAAACGCCTGGAGCTAGGCTCCGCGAACTATGAGGTGGTGCGCCGCTGGATCGCGGAGGGCCTGCCGCGCAAGACAGCGAACGCCCCCAAGCTGGAGCGCATCACCGTCGAACCGACGGAGCGCATCTTGGCCAGCGACGCGGAGCAGCTGCTGCTCGTAACCGCCTACTACTCCGATGGCAGCACCCGCGACGTCACGTACCTGGCCACCTTCCAGTCCAACGAAAGCGCCATCGCCGCGGTTCGTCCTGATGGTCTGATCAAGGCCGGTCCGGTTCCGGGTGAGGCGGCGATCATGGCCCGCTTCATGCAGAAGTTCGCGGTCTGCAACGTCGCCATTCCGCTGGCCGGCACTGTGCCCGCGGAGGTCTACGCTCAGCTGCCGCGGAATAACTTCATTGATGGGCATGTCTGGGACAAGCTCCAGCGGCTTGGCATTGTGCCCTCGGCGCCGGCGGGCGATGCTACGTTTCTACGGCGGGCGTATCTCGATGTGATCGGCCGGCTCCCAACGCCTGCGGAGATGCGCGCGTTTCTGGAGGATGGCACGCCGGACAAGCGACGCCAGCTCGTCGATCAGCTGCTGGAACGGCCGGAGTATGCCGACTACTGGGCCAACAAGTGGGCCGATCTGCTGCGCCCCAATCCCTATCGCGTCGGGATCAAGGCGGTCTACAACCTCGACGCCTGGCTGCGCGATGCTTTCCGCCGCAACATGCCGTATGACCAGTTCGTGCGCGAGCTGATCACGGCCCAGGGTAGCACGTTCCGCAATGGGGCAGTAACCGTGTTTCGGGATCGGCGGCAACCGGACGAGATCGCCCCGATGGTCAGCCAGCTGTTCCTGGGCATTCGGCTGGAGTGTGCCAAATGCCATAATCATCCGTTCGAGATTTGGGGGCAGGAAGACTTCTACAGTTTTGCCGCCTATTTCGCCCGGATCGCCCGTAAGGGCACCGGCTTGTCGCCGCCGATTTCGGGAAGCGAGGAGATCGTCTTCACGGGAAGCCGAGGGGAGGTCAGACACCCCAGTACGGACCAGGTACTGCCGCCCAGGCCGCTCTTCGGCAAGACGCCCGCTTTGGATGCCCAGCGCGATCCGCGCCAGGCTTTAGCCGGCTGGATCGTCTCGGAGGACAATCCCTTTTTTGCACGGGTTCTCGTCAATCGGGTCTGGGCCGATCTGATGGGTCGGGGCTTGGTCGATCCCGTGGATGACTTGCGCGCGACCAATCCGCCCAGTAATGGTCCCCTCCTCGAGGCCCTGGCCCGCGATTTCCGCCAGCAGGGTTACGATCTCAAGAAGCTGATCCGGACAATCCTGACGTCGTATGTCTACGGGCTGAGCTCGATCCCGAATGAGCGCAATGTTACCGACACGCGCAACTACTCGCGCCATTATCGGCAACGGCTCCGGGCCGAGGTGTTGCTCGACGCCATCTGCGACATCACCGGGGTTCCCGAAACCTTCGCGGCCATGCCGGCCGGTTCACGGGCCACGGAGTTGTGGACCTTTCGTTCCCAGTCGATTTTTCTGGACAGTTTCGGGCGTCCGGACCCGAATCAGGATCCGCCTTGCGAACGCACCAGCGATACCAGCGTGGTGCAGGCGCTGCATTTGATGAATGCCCCGAATCTGCATCGCAAAGTCATCCACGATTCCGGACGAGCCGCGCTCCTGGCGGCGGGGGCGCATGCGCCGAGGGAAATCGTGGACGAACTGTATGCGCTCGTGTATAGTCGGCCGCCGACGGAAGAAGAACGGGCCGTCTGCCTTAACCTGTTCGGGCAGCCAGGAGCCAGTCGGCGCCAGGTGACCGAAGACGTGCTCTGGGCGCTGCTGAACACGCCCGAATTTGTTTTCAAAGACTAAAGATCGGCCTCATCGGGAGGGTGCGAATGTCTCTTCACAAGAATTGCAGCGGCATGACACGCCGGGACTGTCTCCAGCTCGGTCTGGGAACCCTCTTGGGCGGCGGCCTGGTGCATGCCCTGCGGCTGCGGGCGACGGCCGCGACTTCCAGCGAATCACTCGCGCGGGCCAAGAGCTGCATCCTGATCTGGATGGATGGCGGCCCGACCCACTACGAGACGTTCGATCCCAAGCCGGCGGCGCCGAAAGAGATCCGCGGCGAATTCGAGCCGATCGCGACCAAGGCTCCCGGCGTTTTCTTCTCCCAGCACTTGCGGCGTTTGGCGGCCCTCGCCGACAAGTTGGCCATCGTCCGCTCGATTCACCACAATCAGGGCAATCACGGCGCCGGCAACCACTACATGATGACCGGCGCTCCGCCACGTATTCCGGTCGGCTGTGGGGCGTTTGTGAGCTTTCACCCCAGCCTGGGTTCGGTGACCGCCCACGAGCGTGGTGCTCCGGACGGGCTGCCCGCGTACTTCTCGATGCCGCAGATGTCGCGCTCGGGGGGGCCGAACTTCCTCGGGGCCCGGTACGCTCCGTTCGTGGTCGAGGATAGTCCGAACAACTCCGAGTTCCGGGTCCGCGATGTGGCCCTGCCGCGCGGCCTGAGTGGCGAGCGGTTCGCTTCCCGGCGCGAGATCCGTGTCCAGGTCGATCGCTTCCTGCGCATCGCCGACAAGGCAGCCGGCGATCCGGTGGCCGCGCTGGATGAGCATTATCAGCAGGGGTACGACCTGATGGCGTCGCCCGCCGCGCAGGCCGCTTTCGATATTCATCGCGAGCCGGACAAGGTGCGGGATATCTATGGCCGGACGCCGTTCGGCCAGCGGGCCTTGCTGGCGCGGCGGCTGGTCGAGGCCGAGGTGCCGTTCATCACCCTGTACGAAGGCGGCTGGGATCATCACGTCGATCTCTTCTCCGCGCTGAAGAAACGGCTGCCCACTTTTGACGCGACCGTGGCAGCCCTGATCGAGGATCTGGCGCAGCGCGGAATGCTGGACAGCACGCTGGTGCTTGCCCTGGGTGAGTTTGGCCGTACGCCCAAGATCAACGATCGCGGCGGTCGAGATCACTGGTCCAACGCCATGTCAGTCCTGTTCGCCGGCGGCGGCACACCCGGTGGCCAGGTCGTGGGCGCGACCGATGCCAAGGGCTACAGTGCCATGGAACGCGTACTTTCGCCGGAGCAATTTGCCGCAACGGTGTACACGAAGCTGGGCATCGATCCGGGGAAGATTCTGTATGCGCCCAATGGCCGGCCGACACATCTGGTGAGTGATCCGACGCCGATCGCGGAACTGTGTGCGTAACAAGCTTGCCGGTCCTCGCGCACCTCTCTTACGATGCGGAAAAGGAGGTGGCCATGACTCTGGAACTGACCGAAGAACAACGGCAAGCCCTGGCAGGGCAATCCGGTGGGCCGGTACGCGTCCCGCTAAGGTAACGTACGTCCTTTGAGGCGGAAAAGGACTACACCAAGGTGTGACTTCCCACAGGAAAATCAAGCAAGTCTGCTCTTGGTGATGACAGCGCACGCTGGCAGAGCCGAGGGAAAACGCCCATCGGCAGCCGAACGAGCACGCCAACTCCTCACGACCTATTTTTGCAGCAATCGGGTCGGTACCGGATCATGCCCGGATTCGGCCACGTGCCCAAGAAGGTGTGCGCGGCGACGATCTCGGCCGCGGCCCGATGCTGCGTGTCCTGGTCAAAGCCGGCGACCACCTGCTCGTAGGCGGCCAGCGCACGCCTTGGCCTCGGCGTTCGGCCGGAAATGCGGGGGCGGCCAGGCCGCGAAAAAAAGCCTGCGGGCGCGGTCGGGTCGGCCCCAAATCGCGTCCTTCTCTATGAGGACACGCCGATGACCCGGGATGAGCCTTCGCCAGAGGACCACTGGGAGCAGGAGCGGGAGGAGCTGCACTGGCTGGCCCGGCTGCACCTCAGCCCCCGGCTGCGCGGCAAAGTCGATCCGTCGGACATCGTCCAACAGACGCTCCTGAAGGCCTATGAGCGCCGCCACCAGTGTCGCGGCCAGAACGGGGCCGAGCGCACCGCCTGGCTGCGGCGCATCCTGGCCAACACGCTGGCCGATGCCCTGCGCACCTTCGGCTATGCCAAGCGCGACGTCGCCCTGGAACGGTCGCTGGAGGCGGCCCTGGAGGAGTCGTCGCTGCGCCTGCACCCGATGCTGCGGCCGGAACCCTCCTCGCCGAGTCAGCAGGCCGTGCGCCAGGAGGGTTGGCGGTGCCTATCCGGTGCCCTGGAGCAGCTGCCCGTGGACCAGCGCGCCGTGATCGAGATGCACCATTTGCAGGGCCTGCCGGTGCCGGAAGTGGCCGAATACTTGCAGCGCAGCGAGGCCGCCGTGGCCGGCCTCTTGCGGCGCGGCCTGAAAAAGCTGCGCCAGCTGCTGGACGAGTCTACCTGAGGGAACCATGATCGACGCTTCGACACAGACCAGCGACCGGGAACAGCGACTCGACGCCATCCTCGCGGACTACTTCAAGACCGCCTCCGCAGGACACGGACCGGAGCCGGAGGAACTCATCGCCCGGCACCCCGACCTGGCTGGCGAGCTGGCGGATTTCTTCGCCGACTACCGGCACCTCAACCGGGTCGTCGAGCCGGTGCGGACCGCGCTCCCTGCCGGAGCGGTGGCCCGTTCCTTCGGCGACTACGAGCTGCTGGAGGAGATCGCCCGCGGTGGCATGGGCGTGGTCTACAAGGCGCGGCAGAAGAGCCTCAACCGCCTGGTCGCCCTCAAGATGCTCTTCCCCGGCGGCCGGTCCCGCGACGACATCGAGCGCTTTCTGCGCACCGAAGCCGAGGTGGCCGCCGGCCTGGAACATCCGCACATCGTGCCGATCTATGAATTCGGCCAGGGGCGCGCGGCGGAGGGGCAGCCGCCGGTGCCCTTCCTCAGCATGAAGCTGATCGAGGGCGGCAGTCTGAAGCAGGCAGTGGTCAGCGGTCAGTGGTCCGTGGTCAGTAAAGACCAGCACCGGCGGGCGGCTCGC
Organism: Gemmataceae bacterium; assembly: GCA_041499985.1. Taxonomy (GTDB): domain Bacteria; phylum Planctomycetota; class Planctomycetia; order Gemmatales; family Gemmataceae; genus JBGQLF01. The sequence goes on along the minus strand of JBGQLF010000226.1, from coordinate 1,108 downwards.
CTCCTCGTGACGGTGGCGCGGGCGGTGCACTATGCCCACCAGCGGGGCATCCTGCACCGGGACTTGAAGCCGGGCAACATCCTGCTCGATGCCCAGGGACAGCCCTTTGTCACCGACTTCGGCTTGGCCAAGCGGGTCGAGGGGGAAGGTCCTCCGGGGCAGTCGGGGGTGATCGTCGGCACGGCCCTGTACATGGCCCCGGAGCAAGCGGCGGGACAAAAACGATTAACAACGGCGGCGGACGTGTACAGCCTGGGGGCGATCCTCTATGAGCTGGTCACGGGTCGGCCGCCCTTCCAAGGAGATACGGTCATGGACACCTTGCTGCAAGTCAAAGAGCGGGAGCCGGTGCGGCCACGAGCAATCAATCCGCGCCTGGACCGGGACCTGGAAACGATCTGCCTGAAGTGCCTGGACAAGGAGCCGGCCCGGCGCTACGGATCGGCGGAGGCGCTGGCGGACGACCTGGATCGCTGGTTGCGAACCGAGCCGATCCAGGCGCGGCCCGCGGGCCAGGCGGAACGGCTGTGGCGCTGGGGCCGGCGCAACCCGCTGGTGGCGGGGCTGAGCGCGGCCATCGTCGTGGTGGCGGCGCTGGGGTTTGTGGGCGTGCTGGGGCAATGGCAGGTGGCCGTGGCCAACGAGCAACAGGCCCACGCGCACGCCGCCCAGGCCGAGCAGCAGAAGCAGGCGGCGAAGGACGAGCGTGACGAGGCCCAGCGCCAGCGCGATGAAGTCCGTGCCCTGAACGACCGGCTTCAGCGTACGCTGTATGCGGCCCACATGAACCTGGCCCACAATGCCTGGGAGGCCGGCGCCATCGGGCGAGTGAACGAGCTGTTGGATCAACACCGCCCCAAGCCGGGGGAAAGCGACCTGCGCGGCTTCGAGTGGAACTACCTCTACCGGCTCGGTCACTCGGAACTCCTCACACTCAAGGGGCATCGCGGGGATACCCCTGGGCACCGTAGCGTGGCCTTCAGCCCGGACGGCAAACGCCTGGCCAGCGCTTCTCGCGACGACACGGTGAAGGTGTGGGATACGCAGACCGGCCAGGAACTCCGCACCATCACACGCAAGACGCCGCAAATCAACTCATTCGTGAATG
>JBGQLF010000225.1:0-9992 GCA_041499985.1 Gemmataceae bacterium | reverse complement strand
GGTCGGCCGCCTGGCGGTGCAGATCGCCAACATCCTGCGCGGCAAGCACCGGCCGGAATACACGCCGCACCTGGATACGGGGGAATTTGTCATCGTCATCAACGCCGCCCGCGTCCGCTTCACCGGCAAGAAGTGGCTGTCGAAAAAGTATCAGTCTTACAGCCATTATCCGGGCGGACTCAAGGAGATCTCGGCGCGCGACCTGCTCCAGCGGCGGCCGGAAGAGGTCCTGCTGAATGCCGTGCGCCGGATGGTGCCGCGCAATCGACTGGGGCGCGTGCAGATGAGCAAGCTGAAAATCTACGCCGGGCCGAGCCATCCACATCAGGCCCAGCAGCCGCTGGAGTTCAAACCAGAATCTTGATCGGGAGATCGAGCGTGGCGGACGTGAAAGCGAAAAAGACGAACCACTATCTGGGCACGGGCCGGCGCAAAACCGCCGTCGCTCGGGTCCGACTCAGCGAAGGCAGCGGCCAGTTGTCGATCAATGGCCGGCCGCTGGACGAGTACTTCACTGAAGACAAGGATCGTAATGCTGTCCTCGGTCCCTTGCAATTGACCGAGATGCAGAACCGGGTGGACGCACTCATCAAGGTGGAGGGAGGAGGCTTCACGGGCCAGGCCGGAGCCATCTGTCAAGGCGTGGCCCGGGCGCTCAAGGAAATGTTCGGGCTGACCACTGAGCAGGCCGTCACCGAAGACGGCACGGTCAGCACCATGGCCAAGAAGCTTCGGGACTCCGGCTACTTGACGCGTGATGGCCGGATGAAGGAACGGAAAAAGTACGGCCTCAAGGGAGCGCGCAAGGCGTTCCAGTTCTCCAAGCGTTAGAGGTCCGTAGTCCGTAGCAAAGAACAATATCGGGCGGGTGATGGGATGCGAATTGCTCCCTCGTCACCCGCCTTCTGTCTTTTGCTACTGACTATTTATCAAGTCGAATACTGCGCGCGATGCGTTCCACTTCCTTCTGCAAGGCATCCCTCTCCGCGGGCAGCAGTCGTGCCGCGAGCGTGGCGCCCCCTTGCGCCTGCCGAATCACGTAGTAGTCCATGAGCAGTCGCTGGCCCTGTTGATCAATCTCCAGGACGAAGTGATCCAGCTCGCGCGGCGCCGTTTGCACCCGCTGCGGCGGCTCCACGCGCACCACCTTGGCCTGCTGCTGTTGCTGGAGCCAGTCGCGCGCCTCCGTCAGGTACTGGGTCGCCGTCGGCACTCGTTGTGCCGCCTCCAGGGTCAGAAGCAAGCCGCTGCCGTTGACCTCGTCCAGGGTCACTTGCTTGCCCTGTAACCCCGCCACCCGCCAGCGACGCGGATACAGGAACCGAACCCCCAGGTCTGGATGATCGTACAGCAACAGCGTGTTGTCCGCGTTCGGTTCCAGGGCCAGGCCCCGCACCGCGTCGTCGCTCAGGTCGGGACAGCGGACATGAGCCTGGCGCGTGAGCACAAAGCGGCCCGTTACGCTGCCCTGCGCTTGGCCATCTTTGTCCAGGAGAAAATGGACGCCATTCAGCGACAGGTAGCTGATGTGGTGCGACTCCAGGTCGAAGAACAAGTAGCCATCGAGCTGCTGGCGGTTGGGACCGTCTTCGTTAATGCCTCGGACATTGCCCCGAAAGGCAATGCGAGCCTGGCGTCTCTTTTCCAATGTCGTGATCTCTTCCAAACGGCACTCAACCTGACCCTCCTCGACCCGCTCCAGGTCGGTGAGTTCCTGGATGGCGGCCAGAGTGGCTGGCCAGCGGTCGCCAGGACGCACCAGGCTCTCCGGCAATAGACCAGCCAGAGCGGGCGTAAAGACATCGGTACGCACGAGGTCGATTTCTCCCCAGGCCAACGGACCGTCCGGGGAGAACGGGACCTCGGCATTATTTAGACGCAGCAGCACCAGACGCCGCACCTCGGGCCGGATCGTGCTCTGCTGAGGACGATCGCCCACCGTGCGGGCGAAGTCGATGCGCCGATAGAGGCGTAGCGTCTTTTGTACGGGGCCACCCGCGGGGTGCGCGAGGATTCGCTCATCGTATTCGATGGCGCTGCTACCGGAGAGTGTCAACGGCTTGGGAGCCGGCTGATTCTTCTGCGGCGGCAAGGTCAGCGAGCCGGAAAGCTCGACCCGGCTGCTGACATGGTACTGATAGCCCGCGGGAAACTCTTCGCGCAAGCGCAGCGGCTCTTCCGCCAGGCCAGTCTCTGCAAAGCATAGAACCAGAGCCAACCCCAGGAAGGTCCTAGACAGTTCGTCGGCAATGGAAGGCATCGACTCGGCTCCCAATAACAGGGATCGGGGATCAGGATTCAGGACTCAGGACTCAGGACCGAGTACAGGACTGATCCCTGATCCCTGATCCCTGATCCCTACTTTGGGATTCTACCCGCTGCCATTCCGCTCAGGACAGCGCAAGAAGCACCTACTGCCGCGCTTTCAGTCAGAGAAGGCGTAAAGATTTTCTTGTGCGAGAAATCGGGGTTGTGCGTCGTCTATGAATCAGGGCGTGTTCGCAGGTTTCTCGCGAGCCTTCCGGGAACTGCAACCCCAAGTGACAGAAGAACGGAATGAGATTGTTCAAAAATGGCAGCAGTCAAGCTTGCATTTTGAAGGAAACATAGTGTAAAAAAGTACACAACGAGAGGGTGATGGAGTGGGAAGGTCGTGGCGGGGCCCGTTACAGCGAATGGCTTGCTGGATCATAAGTAGTTTGTTTTGAATAACTTGAAGCTAGATTTCGGGAACTCGAGCGAACAATGGCTAAGGGAATCGGATGAAATGGCTCACGGTTTGCAGCAGATGCCATCAAGCTCGGCCGCTGCGAGCCGTGCTGAACGCAAGCCAATCGGGCCAAATGCGATAAGCACGCAAACGAACAAGAGAAGGAGGTATTCGGAGCGTCGGCAGCGGCAAAACCCGACATAAGTCGTGTTTTCTCCGAACCCACCGGTACGGTAGCGGTATCTAAACCAATGGGACCTTCTGAGGGTATCGGCTGACGAGGTCTCTAAACTTAAGTAATTTTCAGTAACAATTATTGATACTCGACGTACTAAAGAATAGGGGGCAGCGAGGACCCAGAAGTACCAGGGGTTTGCGGTGATGGGCGTACCGAGAGGAATGATCGAGCAAACTCTTCCTTGGTGCCCCTCAAGGGCCAGGAGACCGGTCTCTAGGACTCTCAGGGGTTTCTGGCGATCAGCAAAGGAGTGTGACCGTGAGCGAATTCTTGAACCCAGCTCTGATGCAGTTGACGGATCAACAGGTTCGGTTTGCGCCCCCAGCGCGCCGGTTGGAGCAACTCGCGCGCGCTGAGCGTCTCCTGGCGGAGATCGATCCCAGCCGGCACTACCCCTACCAGTACATCTGTTATCGGGTTACTGATTTCCGTCCGGACTCCTATCCCGACCTGTTGCTCTCGGGCCAGGAGCTGGAGCACGATCTCTGTCTGTTGATCAGCGCCCTGGCGCGCTCGACGCCCGCAGTCCCAATCGACGCCGTCGCCGAGCCCGTGCTGACGCTGGAGCAGATCAGCAAACGGCTCAATGTTTCCACCAAGACGATTAGCCGTTGGCGCGAACGAGGCTTGGTGGGACGAAAGGTGCTGCACAACGGCCGAAGTCAGGTGGGCTACCTGAAATCGCTCGTGGATCGTTTTGTAGAGGCGAATCAGGAGCGCGTGGCACGCGGCGGCCGGTTTTCGCAGTTGTCGGACGACGAAAAGGAGGAGATCCTGCGGCGGGCCAAGCGTTTGGCCCGGGTCAGCGGCGGCACATTGACCGAGGTGAGTCGCCGGATTGCTCGCCGACTCGGTCGTTCTCAAGAAACGGTTCGGTATACCATCAAGAACTTTGACCGCGAACATCCGGAGCAGGCGTTGTTCCCGGCGGTCACGGGACCCTTGGATGGCGATACGAAACAAGTCATTTTTAGCTCTTACCGGCGGGGGATACCCGTGGACACACTAGCCAAGCGCTTTCACCGTACTCGCACTTCGATGTATCGCGTCATCAACGAAGTGCGCGCCCAGCGATTACTCGACCAATCCTTGGATTACATCTATAACCCCTCCTTCGACGACCCGTCCACCGAGGCCGACGCCCTCGCGCCGATGCCGGGCCTGGAGGAATACCAAACCCAGCATCGCCAGATGCGAGTGCCCAAGGATGCCCCGCCCGAGCTGGCTTCGCTGTATGAAACGCCGCTGCTGAACAAGGAGCAGGAACAACACCTGTTCCGGAAGATGAACTTCCTCAAGCACAAGGCCAGTCAGTTGCGAGCGCGGCTCGATCCGGCGCGGGCCCGCAACTCGGACCTGAAACAGATCGAGGACTTGCAAGCGCAGGCCCTGCAAGTCAAGGACCAGCTCATCAACTGCAATATGCGCCTGGTGGTAGCCATTGCCAAGCGCCACGCGGCCCAGAGCGATAACTTCTTCGAGCTGCTCTCCGACGGCAACATGTCGCTGATCCGAGCGGTGGAGAAGTTCGATTACAGCCGGGGCAACAAGTTCAGTACCTATGCCAGCTGGGCGATCATGAAGAACTTCGCCCGCAGTATTCCCGAGGAGAAACGGCATCGGGAGCGCTACGTCACCGGCCATGAAGACCTGTTCGAGGCGGCCCCCGATAACCGTACGGACGAGCAGGAGTGCATGCAATCCGTCGAGCAGACCAAGCACCGGGTCAATCGGTTGCTGGAGTACCTTGATCCGCGCGAACGGCAGATCATCCGCATGCGGGCCGGACTGGACAATTACTCCGAAGGGATGACGCTGGAGCAGATCGGCCAACAGCTCGGTATCACCAAGGAACGGGTGCGGCAGCTCAACGTCCGCATCATGGCCAAACTGCGGCATATTGCTCGGGAACAGAAGATTGATTTGCCGTAAGAGACAGTAGACAGTAGTAGAAAGCAGAAGGCGGGTGATGGGGACACTTCTCGCTCATCCCCACCACTGCACGGGACTTTCTCCCAGGAGCCGAAAACCAGGGGTAGGGGTGGACAAATGAGCGGTGAGCAGCTGCAATGACGGGAACCTTACTCCCCGTCGCCCGCAGAAGCTCACCCGATGCTCAGCTTACCCCACGAACTCCGTATCGCCAACGCTGCTGCCGTTCTCCACGGACCCCACGGCGCGGTCACGCAACACGCCAGCCAACTTGGACTTTCCCGACAGGCTCTCTACCGTGATACGCAGGCCGTCCTGCACACGCTCGACGGACACGACTCTCGACAACAACGCCAGCAACTCCGCGATCAGGTCGCAGCCCTCCGTCAGCGCGTCGCCTTCCTCCAGGACCTGCTCGCCGATGCCTTCCTTCTGGACGACGACCGCTTGGCCGCCTTTGCCAGCACGGCCCAGGCCGAAGGCGTCAGCCTGCCGGTCTGCCGTCGGCTCCTGGCCGTGCTCCTGGACAAGCCTGTCGCCGACGAGCCAGCCCAGAAACGCCAGCCGCCCAGCGTGGCCCAACTTGGCCGCATGACCCAAGAGGCCGGGCGACGCTGCGCTGCCCTGCTGGCCGTCCTGGATGAGTTCAGCCGTCCACGTGTCGAACAGGTTGCCGCCGATGAGATCTTCTTCGGCAAGAAACCGTGCCTGATGGTCGTCGAGCAGCACAGCCTGTGTTGGGTCAGCGGCCGGCTCGCCGAGAGCCGTCGTGGTGAGGAATGGGCCAAGGAGTTCCGGCAATTGCCCCAACTGCGTCAGACGACGCAGGATGGGGGGAGCGGTCTGGCCAAGGGTCTGGACCTCGTCAACCAGGAGCGCCAACAGAACCACCAGGCTCCGATAGCAGCGCAAGATGACCACTTCCACGTGCTGCGGGAGGGGACGCGCGTCTTGCGGAAAATGCAAGGAAAAGTCAGCAAACTGATGGACAAAGCAGACCAATTGGAACGCAAAATGAAAAGCAAAGAATGGCACACCGGTGATGGCCGGGGCAAGGGCGCGGCTGTCCAGGCTTGGCGTCGCGCTGAGCGGGCCCTGGATGCGTGGTCGGCTGCGGAGAAGGCCTGGTCGGAGGTCGCCGAAGCTTTGCGACTGTTCACCCCGCAAGGGACCCTGAATACCGCCGAGCGCGCACGGGCGTTGCTGGCCGCAGCTCTGCCGCGGCTGTCCGACGCCGCCTGGTCGAAGGTGCGGCGGTCGCTGCAACGGCCGCAGTTGTTGGCGTTCCTGGACGCGGCGCAGCAGGGGATAGCCGCGTTGCCGCTGCCGGCGGAGGTGCTGGCAGCGGCCGTGCGCGTGGAAGGGCTGCGTCGGCGGCCGGAGCCGTTGCGTGGCGAGGGGGTGTCGGCGGCGGCGTTGCGTGGCGTGCTGTTGGCGGCGGGGCTGGTCCTGTCCTTGTCCGGCGAAGCGGGGTCCCAGGCCCTGGCCGGGGTGCGGGGCGTCTTGGGGGGCGTGTGGCGTGCGTCGAGTCTGGTGGAGTGCCTCAACAGCGTCGCGCGGATGCAGCAGAGTCGGCACCGGAAAATGACCCAAGGGTTGCTGGATTTGAAGCGGCTCTATTGGAACTGCCGGGAGTTTCGGACCGGGCACCGCCGGAAAAAGGCACCCTACGAACTGCAAGGGTTGCAACTGCCGACCCGCACTTGGTGGGAGTTGTTGAGGCTGACGCCAGAGGAGTTACGACAGCAACTCCAGGCTGCGAACAAGACCGCTGCCGATCCGCCGCCGCATAGGGAGTCAGCGGCGTAAGTCGAAGGAGTGTTGAACGATAAGGCACACATCATCCTAGCAAGAAAAGGCGGCGGAGAGCCTCGGCCGCTCCCCGCCGCCGGTACTCTCATCAGTTCGCCGCGTCGGTCCCTGTGCGGTCACGGCTTCTCAGCCGCCGGGTGGCTTACTTCTCCTCCAAGGTCATGGCGATGCAGAAGGGAGCGGCGGGTGTGTCGCCGACTTTGACGTAGTCGATGATCACCACCCGCTTCGTCGGATGGGGATTCTCCCAGGTACACAGATACAGGCGGATCTGCCTTCGCCCCATGGTTGCTTTGGTCGCCTCGTTCTCGCCGGTCCAGGCCACCTTGCCGCGGCTGACGCCCTCCTCGTTGGCTGAGAACCACCAGTTGCGCACGTCTTTGCCGTAGAAGATGGGGATCGTCGCGCTGTCCCCGTCCTCGTAGTGGACCTCGTACTTCCCAATCGGCGTATCGTCCTCGACGACCGCGTTCCGTGCTCCGTACTTGCCGCCGTATTGCGTCGCGTGCAGGATATGGAGCTTGGCAAACGCCTTGCCGACCTGGATGCCATCTTCCCGGTCGGGCCTCGGCTCTTTGAACCGCGGGCTGCCCAGCTGGAGAAGCCCGTCCCCAATCTGGAACTTCACTCCTTCCAGGGTCTGCTCGCCTTTGGGCCAGCTGGCCAGGTTGTTGCCCGGATTGTCCGCACTGAAGTTCTCCGCCAACTTTTGATTGGCCTTGGGCTGGAGGTCCACGTAGCTGAACTTCTTGTCCGCCAACCCTGCCGGCGCCAACGCCAGGGCGCTGCCGGCCGCGAGGCAAAGGAGCAACCGCGTCCTGATCAATTCTCCTGGTTCGAAGAAGAGACGACCGAGCGCGACCCGCAGCGTGCGGTAGTCGGGGTGGGCATGGCCCATCCCAGAACCGCTTTCCTTTCCTCATTTCGCCTCGGCGAAGAAGGCGAAGTACATCGTGTTGGTGCGCACCCACGTGCATGGGGGACCTAGCGCGATCCGGCCAGCGGGAGCCTGCTTGACGAACACCCGGTAGCCGGCATTCATCTCGGCCATGACCGGGTCATCTACCGTAAGCCTGTGTCCGGTCGGCGCGAACTCCTGGAGCCACGAAGGGACACCGTGCTCCTTGTAGATTTCGAGGGCCCGCTCATCGACGGCCAGAAACACCCAACACGGTTTGGCCGTGGAGAGCAGAATCCCGAACCGGCCGTCCAGGACCGCCTTGTGCTGCATTTTGGTTTGCAGCAGCGGCAATCCCGCGAACGCTTCGGGGACTTGTTCGAGTTTGTACTCGCGGTCGGCGTAGGGCAGCGCGCCCACCTTCAAGCCGCCAGCGACCACGCGGTAGCCCGTATCGTTGCGGGCGCGGAAGCCGTTCAACCACCCCTTGACATCGTAGTCGCCGATGGTCAGCAGGGCGTACTCGCGCGCAGGATCCGGGGCAGCGACCAGCTTGACGTCAGCCGGAGCGAGCGCCCGCAGATCCAGATTCACCTTGGGGAGAAGCCAGAACGGTGGGGCAGATGCTTCCTGGGCGGCAGCCGAGCAAGGCAGGGCAGCGACAAGGCATAATGCCAGATACATGGAGCGCATAGGTCGTTCCTCCAGTACTTGGGATAACCTCGTTCCCACGCGGAGCGTGGGAACGCACGTGCGGGACGCTCTGCGTCCCGAGCGCGGCGTGCGTCGGTGGTGCCGATCCTTCCCTGACGCGCTGCAGAGCGGCCGGACGTGGGTGCCCACGCGGAGCGTGGGCACCAGTACTCGGCTCTGTTGTTCAGCGACTCGCTTCCCTCTGCCCGCGGAACCAGGCGTCCGCACGTTCCGCTTCCTCCACACTGATCAGACCGTCGCCATCGGCATCGATCCGCGCGAACTGTTCGTCGGTGCCGACGAATTCGCGGCGCGAGACGTCGCCGTCCTGGTTGCGGTCCATTTTGCGGAACCAGAGCGGGCCTCGGACGGGCGCCGTGCCGGATCCAGCCGGTCGGGCGGGGCTACTGTTCATGACCATGCCCCCGAGGAAGGGACTCGTGTCCACAGGGCCGCGTGCGACAGTGCCGAAGTAACTGTGCGGAATCTGGTCCTTGGTGAGGAAGCCATTGCCGTTGCGGTCCAGGCGGTCCAGCAGGGAGGCCGCCTGGCGCATCTCGCGCACGCTGAGTCGGCCGTCGCCGTTGGCATCGAGCAAGTCGAAGAGTGCGTGGCCCTGGTCCACGATGTTCAGCGAGACGCAGCCCGCACCCACCTTGGCACGCAGTTCGTGCATCTGGTCGAGGTAGGCGAGCATCTCGTTCTCGGTGAGTTTGCCGTCCCCGTCGGCATCCATCTGCTTGAAGAGCGCCTGGAACGCGGGGGGGAGCCTCCGCGCCTCGTTCATATCGAGATAGCCATTGTTGTGCTGGTCGGCAGCGGCGAAAACCATTTTGGAGCGCTCGCGCGATTGCGCCAGGGTCAGGCTCTGCTGCGTGCCGCCACCACCGACACGCAGATCGAGCATCGTGGTGCCGAGGTCCAGGACCACCGCGCCTTCCGGCGTGGCCCGCACATTAGCGGAAAGCGGTGTGGTCCGGCTTGCCAGACGGAGCTGGCTGACCTCGCCCCCGGCCCCAAGTCGCGCCGCGGGAGCACCGACCACGCGGGAAGCGGACTGACCTCCCGGCCGATTGGCCGCGCCCACATCGATGGTCAGCTCCAGATCGGGCGGTCGGCGGATAAAGGCGGCAAGCTCCTCACTGTCGAGCGCGCCGTCGCCGTTGCGGTCGAGGAGGTTGAAAGTTGCCTCGTCGAGGCCGGCGTTCTGGCGCGTCAGCTTCTCAGCCGGGGCCGCTCCCTTGCCGCCGTAGCGCGTGAGTAGCTGCCGGACCAAGTTAGTCGGTGACTCGCCGGGAGTCAGCGCCCAGAAGGTTGGATCGGGACCCCGGCTCGACGCGGCCGGTGGCGGCGCCATAAAACCCCCGAACCGAACTGGGTCGAGTCCGAGCGTGATCTCCTGGGCCGTCACCATCTCGTCGTCGTCCGCATCACGCTGGAGGAGCAGCGTGGGCGCCGCGGCCAGCTCGGCGCGGGAAAGTTTGCCGTCGTGGTTCGTGTCCAGCAGCTGGAAGATCGCCTCGTTCAGGGCGACGGCATTCGGCGGCTGGTTCAGGTTGGGACCGGATCCTAGCCCGGATTGTGCACAGGTTCGGCCTCTTTGCCGTAAGTCGTTACCAGGCTTGGACCTTGCGCAACTAGTGATCGTACGAACACTAAAATCCGCAAGTCTCTTGTTAACCAGCACTTGCGCCGGGCAAGCCCGGCCT
>JBGQLF010000224.1:0-9994 GCA_041499985.1 Gemmataceae bacterium | reverse complement strand
GCCAGCTTGCCGCTCGCGAGCCGCTCTAGGTGCGTGATGACCGTGATGGGTGGGACGTCGTCCACGGGAGCCAGAGGTTTGGGGAAATCGGCCAGGGCGTTCGGCCGGCCCGTAGTGAAGGCGTAGTACTGTTTCTCCGGCACTTCGTCGAAGGTGATCTTGCCGTAGGAGTGCCGTTTGTATTCGGGACGCCAGACGCCGTACTCGGCGTTGTGGATCTCCAGTCCGTCGAGTATCACGGACGGTGCTACCGGGTGGATCGCCCAGTGGACGTTCCAGGCTCTCATATTACGGATGACAAAAGGATGCCTCTCGTCCGGCCCGACGCCGCCCACGTTGGGCTCGCCGAACGGCACACCGCCGCCCAGGTTGAAGCCGTGGCGCCGCTGGCAGTGAGATTCGTTGTCCTCGAAGCGGATGAACGGCAGCGTGCGGATGTCAACCTTCGTGCGGCTGCCATCGGGCTGCTGCACGGACAGCACGGGATCGAAATCCTTCGTCTTGGGGGCCTGGAAGAAGTAGCCATATTCGTCGCACTCCGCGGCCACATTGCGCGTGAACGTGTTGTGGCAGTTGGCCCACCAGAAGCCCGAGCCGTCGTTCTGGTCGAACGACAGCATTTGTTGCGGCAGCGGCTTGCCGATGTAGGCCTGGACGGCGAGGTTGCGGTCGAGGACATTGAAGACCTCCGTGCCGTCTTCCATGAAGAAGCCGTGGCCCACGCTCTTGTAGCCAACGCAGTCGCGCACCACGAGATAATTGGTGCCGTGGATGGTCAGCCAGCGGTTGCCGCTGTCGTGGATGGAAGCGCCCAGCACATAGCTGCCGCGCATCGAGTCGCCGACCAGATGGTAATGGAGGCTGTAGCGGCCCAGCACGCCGGGTTTGCCCAGGTGGCGGAACTCAGCATAGCTGACTGCCCCCGCCGAGCCGCGGTGGTACATCGTGTGCCCGCGCCCCTTCTGCGGGTCGGCCGACTCCACGAGGACGTTGCGGCTGAGGTTTGCCACCTCCGGGCGGTAATCGCCCTGGACCAGATGCGCGAAGGCCAGTGGCTTGTCCAGGACCAATTTCGTGCCCTCAACAGATTGGATAACGCGTTCTTCCGTCTGCGTGCTGTCCTTGGTGCTGAACTGGAATGTCTTCTTGATCTTGTTCTGCCGGGTGGTCCCCGTGAAGATGACGCGGTCGCCCGGGCGCCATCCGGTAACCGCCTCGGCGAGGGTCACGCTCCGGTCGTCCTGCTTGGCTGTTTCGCCGAGCTTGACCCAGGTACGGCTCATGGCAGCGCCGTGGAAGTCCATGCGCCCGCCACAACAGACGATCGCCGGGCACGATTGTTGGTCCAGTCCCTCCACCAGGTGCAGCCGGATCAGCGCGGTGTACCGGGCGTCGATCGGTCGCTCGGGTGTGCCCACTTCCAGGGCCGGCCGCGGCTTGCCAGGCTCGGCCGCCTTGACGTGCGCGTCGCAGTCGAAGCCGTCCTCACTGTACTCCTCGCCGGGCTGGATGTTGATCAGGCCGACCTCCAGAAGCGTGTCCCGGTCACGGGCAAACGTCAAGATGCCTGCCACGTTGATAGAACGGACCACGATGTCGGACCGGACGTCGTAAAGGACGGTGTGTCCGGTACGGACGTGAACTCTGCTGAGTGCCCCGGGGACCTTGCCCCCTTCCCAGGTGGCTGCGGCCGACCACGGGCCACTCTGTGCTGAGCGGACCACGCCCGTTAGCCCGGGTCCATCGGCCGCGACAGCGGGTCCCACAAGCAGCAACAAGAACAAAGCCGATGCATAGCGCATGAGAGTGTTCACCTTTCCTGTGCTAGAGACCTTCTTCATCCTTCTCGGGGGCAGCCGCCCTCGGTATAAACCCGGCAAAGAAGTTGATCAGGTAGGACGGCTCTCCAGAACCGTCTGGACGCTTCTGGAGAGCCGTCCTACGGAAGGATCTTGGTGGCCGGACTAATACGGTAGGTTTTAGTACCCATCGCTACCGATTATCTCCCCGCCCGCTCGGCTCACCAAGGCTCGGACCGTCGCCTTGCTGGTGCTCTGACTGAGGAATCGCACGGAACCGTCACAGAGAGCAATGTTCGCCCCGCCCGAATGAAAGGAATAGATGCCGTAGCCCAGGTCGTTCGTGCAGTTGACCACGCAAGGGCCGGGCCTGAGCTTGCCGTCAGAGGTCCAGGTATAGATCCGGTTATTGTGGAACGAGGCCCAAGGTCCCCACCAGCACCGGTTGCAGTTCGTGGGGTTCACGCTGGCGCTGCACGGGACAACGGTCCTTCCCTGGTACGTGGTGGGTTGGCCAGCGCTCTCGTAAAGCATCATGGTGCTCGAGAGGCCATCGGTGATGGCGGCCAGCCGACTCGGCTTTCCCGCATTGAAATCTGCCGGGGTTCCAAAGGCCCCGGCGACCTCGTCGTTGGGGTCGGTGAGGACATCCCAGAAGCTGCGGATCGTGAAGTAGTCGCCGGTCTGTGCGGTGTTGTTGGGATAGGTTGTTGTGTCCGGGCCGATCGGCTTGGCCACCCGATCACCCGGCGTGGACGGGCAAACATGGACGGCCAGCCGGACGTTGACCGCCGGCTGATTGGCGGGATGGTAAAAATCCTTGGTCCGGTCATAGATCTTCGCGACGTTGTCCTGCTCAACATAGGGCAGGAGAATACTGGCCCATCCGGTATAGGGAGCGGTGATCTGGATGGGGGGGAAATACTGGTACGTGTTCTCGTAGTTGTGCATGGCAAGGGCGAGCTGCTTGAGGTTGTTGGTGCAGCTCATGCGGTTGGCCGACTCTCGGACCTTTTGGATGGCGGGCAAGAGCAGCCCGATCAGGACCGCGATGATGGCAATCACCACCAACAGCTCGATCAGGGTGAACGCACCGCGGAAAGACCTTCGACGAGTGCGCATGGGAAAACCTTTCTGGAAGGAAGGAAAGACAAAAACCGTTTCCATCACACCAGCCGCTTCACCTGGATCCGAACGGTTGCCGGATGGAGAGCTTTCCGGAAGTGGGCCTCGATATTCTCAGGCTGCGGCCAGAGAATAGCAAGTAAGAAAGTCTATTTGTGTAGACAGCGGCCCACAATCAATTGTTTCGCCTTGGCGGGGTAGTATTGCGACGAACGCATCCTTGCAACTTGGCCCGCACGGTGAGGCGTCAGGGTAACGGAAAACTGATCAAGAACGGGAACAATCCGGTGCGGCTGTTCGATTTGGCCGCGGATCTCGGGGAGACTCGAAACCTGGCCGAGCAGAAGCCGGAAGTCGTCCAGCAGCTGACGGCCGCGCTGAGGTGGTGGAACGCGCAACTGGCCAAGCCGCTCTGGAACACGCCGCGCTGAGATTCCAGGGCGAGGGGGACAGAAGCGGATGTGGAAGACAGCACTTCTTCGTCAGGGGAGGTGAAGGAGCCCGCATTGAGGAGGAGGTCCGAGCGCAAGGTCAGCCTGGCGCGCGATCAGGAATTCGAGTCCAAGCAAGATAGGGACCGGATCTCCAGGCGGATCGCGGTGCGGAAACTTGGCCAGCAGAGGGAAGGGTCCACGAAGAGACGCGGACGCCAGGTCCCTCAACCAGATATCGATGTGCCCCACATCACACGGTTGGCCTGCCCAGGTGGTCCGCACGCCAGCGAGGGGCCGCCAGATGAGACCCTGCGCCTGTGTGCGGAACGGGATCACGGACAGTGGGGCACCGGTATCCAGCCAACCCCATTCCGTCACGAGAGGAGGGTGGCGTTGAGGCGCCGGTAGAGTGACAGCCGTGCGCAGTCGAGCAACGAGAACAGACAAGCCACCAAGGCGGATGGTTCGCACATACCATTCCAGCGCCGTGGTCGTAGGGGGCACAGATGGTGTCATGGAAGAATTGGAGGGAGGGATTCGGTCAATGAGGGGTTTCCCAGAAGTCAAGCCCGGGCACAATCTCGACGACGAATTCCCCGATTGGGCACTGCTCTTGAGCGGCAGCCTGCTCTAAGAGTGCTTGTTGATCCAGGCCGACGGCGATCACGCGCTTATTGCGAATGACCACAATCTTGCCCAGATGCTGCTGTACCTCGGGAGCCTGCGCGGCCCAGTACAGATCTTCGTGCATCCGTTTCTCAACAGGGGTCATGGGACGGGACGTAATCGGTTGTCTCGGTTCGCTGCTCGCAGGAGGTACTTCGCCGAAACTCGGAGTCATGATGATTTCTCCATCGCACTGTTACCGTTACCCATTATAACAGCCAGCGGCCCACCAAAGGGAATCGGATTCTGACGTGCACCGATTTCCTGCTATCGCGTCGGCGGGCACAATGTCCGCAGATACGCCAACGTTGCCTCCAGGCTCACCACATCGGCGAAGCGAGCCTGAATATCGAACAACGTCCACTCGTGAGCGATCTCCGAGCGGTCCTGCACCGCCTCGTGGATGATGATTGGCCGAAATTGGTGGCTCTTGGCATCGGTCGCCGTCGCCCGGACGCAGGCGCTGGTCGAGCAGCCGGTGATGAGTAAGGTATCGACGCGTCGCCCGACCAGGTGCCCCACGAGCGGCGTCCCCGCGAAGGCGCTGGCGTGCTCCTTCTGGATCACGTAGTCGCCGGGAAGAGGCCGCACGCGCTCGTCGATCTCGCAGGCCCGCCGGTCCCACTTGCGATAATGCGGCGAATAGTCCGCGGCTGTCTTGAGCGGCGGTTTCTCCTGGTAGGGAGAGGTTGTATAGACGATCGGGATCTCCTGGGATCGGGCGACCGGCAGCAAGAGCCGAATCGCCTCGATCGCGCCATCCAGGCGAGCCGAGCCTCCCGCGTACACCGGATCGGTCCAGCCATAGGCCATGTCGATAATGACGAGAGCGGGACTTTGTCCGAAGCCGAAGCAACCCTGAAAAATGGCCCGTTCCTTGTAATAAGCGTCCACCGCTGCCATGGCGGCGCGCAGTCCTTCGAGCGGATCCATGTCACGCTTCTCCTTGTTCATCTCGGCCCAGCTTGTTCAACAGCACCTGGCCAGCGTCGCCGTCTACGGTTAGAAGCTGGCCAGCCTCAACAGCGTTCAGGAGACCCGGGATGTTGACCACCGCAGGAATCCCGTATTCGCGAGCGACAATGGCGCCATGCGACAGGTAGCCGCCCACCTCCATGACCACCGCAGCGGCGCGCAGAAACAGTGGTGTCCATCCCGGATCGGTTGTCGGCGCTACGAGTATTTGGCCGTTTTCCAACCGTTTCCCTTCGCTCGGATGCCGAATGAGACAAGCGCGCCCCGAGGCGCGGCCACTTGCCACGCCAACCCCAGTGAGTGTGTATGAGGAAGACGGTTGGCGCGTGGCAGTACCTGGCGGAAACGACGTTTCCGCTTCCACACGCGGTTTCACACTCTCACCCTGCCACGCCCTGGGCCGGCCGTCGGCGTCCTCGACAAAGACATCCGCCGGCTCCGCCGCCAGCCACGCGGTACACTGCGCCTTGCGGTCGGTCACCAGAGCTCGAGCACCGCTGCCATCCCACTCGCCACGTAGATAGGTTTCCACGTCGAAAACGGTGAGGTGAAAGACATCGTCCAGCTCGTCCAGCGCCCCGGCCGCGACCAGACGCCGGCCAGCCTCCCGAGTCAGGTAGCGCAGGGGCTCGTGCACCGCAACCATGGCGGACTTGCCCGCCTCGCGGAGTGCAGCCCCTTGCCGAGCCCGGGCCGCGAGCCAGAAGACCACCGGTCGCAGCCAACGTAGGTGGCTGGACACCTCGGCTTCCGCCTCCCGCCGCCGTAGCCGAGCACGGTCTTGTGGTGGCTGCGTTTGATCGGTGGCCAACAGCAGGCGGACTTGCTCCAGCAGGTACAGGGGGTCTTCGTTCCAGCGCGGGTTGGCGATCTCGACCTCGTACACAGCCCGATGTCCAAACTCCGCGAGAAAACGCTTCATTTCCCGGCGGAAGGGCGAATCTTCCGCCAGCTGTCGCCACCCGTGCGGGTCCAGGGGCGTCTGGTGAAGGTATGCATGAGCGGCCGGGTCACACCGAGCCGCGTGCACGAGATCAAACAGGCGGTAGCCGTGTTCGGCGCTGGTCACTTCGCCACTACCCGCCATCAAGGCAGCTGTCAAGGCTTGCGCTCGGCTCGGCATCCGCCAGCTCAGCAAGCCAAGGAGGGGTGGTTGCCAGGCTGCGGCGGCGGCGTTGGCCAACTGAAAACGGGGCCCCAGAGCCGCCGCCAGATCGCTCAGGTGAAACAACAGGTTCAGGAGCGCCGCCTTGGTTTGTCGTGCCAGGTCCACGGCCTTCCCTTCCCTGGCCAGGGCGAAGGTCTGCGCAACCTCTTGCGGAAACTGTCGCGCCAGCCCCAGCAGGAGACGAGCCAGCCTCAATCCCGCGAGCCGGCGTTTCCAGCCCTGAAGACCGCGATAGGGATTTCCAGCAGGTACGGCAATCTCCGGCTGATAACCACCGAGGCTACGGTTGAACTGCGCGGGCGTAAGTCCGAATGGGTCGTAGAAGGCCCACTGCATCAGGGTCAGATTGAAGTAGGCTCGGCCGGCAAAGCGTCGCGTCAGCTCGATGCCCTTGGGCAGAGGGTAGTGCACCGCTTCTTGGGGCGCAAATAGCAGATGGGGCAGAATTCCCTGGATCAGGCTCCAGCTCAGTGTGCTCTGCACACCCGGCACGACTTCTTTCACATTGGCATTTGACCAGATGACTGGCATCTGGCGGATGGCCGGAAACGTGGCGCGCGGCAAGCGCGTCACGGGGCGGGCTTGGAGCAGCCAGAAGCGCTGGCCATCGTGGGCCCATTCCACATCCTGGGGGTCCTGGCCATCGCCCAGCGCCCAGTGGACGCGCCAGACCAAGCGGGCCAACTCCAGGACCTGTGTCTCCGTCAGCGCGGGCCCAGGCGGCCCTTTGCGGTCCGTGAGGTGCAGGTGGCCGCGCCTCAGCGTGACGGTGATTTCCTCGGGATTGACCTGGCCACTGACCAGCGCCTCGCCCAGGCCCGGCACGGCACTGATCGTGACCTGATCGCGGCGGCCGGTACGCGGATCACACGAAAAAGCCACGCCCGCCGCCCGAGGAGGACCTTCGCCAGGTCCCGCAACCATGGCGCAGATGACGACGGCACACGCTACCTCCTCGTCCGTCAGGTGCAGCCGGCGCCGGTAAGCCAGAGCGGCTGGTGTCCACAGCGAAGCGTAACAGCCCTTGATTGCCTGAAGCACCGCCTCGACTCCAACCACATTCAGAAAACTCCGATGGATGCCGGCAAACGAGGCCGCCGCACTATCCTCGGCCGTGGCACTGGAGCGGACGGCGACCGGCACGTTAGCGAGACCGGAATCGACCAGGAACGCCCGCACGGCACCGGCTACCGGTTCCGGCAGCGCCGTCGCTTCGAGTGCCGCGCGTAAGGTCGCCAACTTGCTCGCCACCTCCGGATCGGCGGCTTGGTCGGCGGACACACCGGCGACCGCGGCCCGAAAAGCTTGCAAGGACGGCGCGGCCAAGAGGCGAGTGTACGCCTCCGCGACCAGCACGCCGCCCGCAGGGACCGCAAAGCCATACCGGTGCAGCCGGCCCAGGTTCCAGCCCTTGCCACCACAGACCGCAGCCCCAGCCTCCGCGGCTTGCGGCCAATCCAGCAGCCACTCCGTACCCAAGGCAACTCCTTCGTTGAGCCTGGTGAAAGCATTGTCTGGAACATCAGCATACCGGGAACCGGAGCGCAGAACTACGTCCGCGAATATCGCTCGGCTATGGCAAGCGCGGCCGAGCACCCTGGCCTGCACCCCCCGTGACCGGCTACAGTAAAGTGACCCGAGCTGGTTTCTGTGATGAAACGCAATTGGCCTTGCAACACCGACCTCAAGAGTAGCTTCCTATGTTACCCCTTCTCGGCCAGGTACCTCCCGCCAGCCCTGAGGAGCTGATCGTGGCCCTCACCGGAGGACTCGACCGCATGTTCCACTTGCCCGCCGGCCAGACCATTGTCGATGCGACCGGCGCCGATTATCCCGCCCTCGACAGGCTCCACATCGATGTGACGGGCGCGAGTCTGAAAGAAACCTATCGCCCCCAGCTCCCAGCCGGCCCACGGCAACCCGGGATCACAACTTCACAGCTGGAGATTGTGGGCCGTCCGGTGCACTATCAGCAGGCGGCCCTCGATTTTGCCCTCGAGGCCCAGGATGCTCACTTTGCTTTCCGTTCCCATGCCGCGACCGGAAACCAGCTTGATCCGATTACCGCCCGGCAAGGGCGTGTCCAGGCGCGGATGAGCCAGGCCGATCTCGAGGTGTTGCTCCACTCCGCGTTCCAAGCCGCGGCTGTCCAGCACGGTGTGCTCATCGAGAAGACCAAGTTGACCCTGACGGGTTTGGATGAGCGCTCGGTGGCGGTCCACCTGCGCGTGACTGGTAGTAAGCGGATGGCGTTTGTCACGATCCGAGCGGTTTTCCACGGTCGGGGCCGGCTCGTGATCGACGAGGCGCTTCAGGCGACGCTTTCGGGGCTTTCCTGTGAGGGAGAGGGAATCGTCGGCCAGATGCTTGTGGGAATGCTCCAGCATCAGCTCCACCAGTGGGAAGGCCGGTCGTTTCCGCTCACGGCGTTCTCCCTGGGCGAGTTGAAACTAAGGGATTTGAAGATGGAATGCCAGGGAGGATTGCAAGTCGACGCCGTGCTCGGGAGGTGAGGATGGAAGTAGTTCCGGCAACGGGAGAGGAACTATCCGCCGCGGATTCAGTCCGGCGACTTTGCAGAACTGTGATCCTGGTCCAGATAACGTTCAACTGGAGACGGCCACACGCCAATTTCTCAAGGAGCCTCCGCCATGGCCAGCCCATTTCCGGGAATGGACCCATACCTGGAAAGTCCGGCTTACTGGCCGGATTTTCATGCCCGGTTCGTCAACTATTGGTGTGATGCACTGGCCGACCAGCTGCCGGATAACTACGAAATTCGCATGGACGAGCGTAACAACCTCGTGGAACTGCGGTCTGAGGGACACAAACGGATTGAAGAAGAAAACCGCGAGACATACATCGAGATTCTGCACCGTCCAGACCGAACACGGATAGCCGTGCTCGAATTGCTCTCACCTGCCAACAAGGAAGAGTCCGGGCGGAGCATGTACTTGGCCAAACGCAATGCCTTGCTCCTCCAAGCAGTTCATCTGGTGGAATTGGACCTGCTCCTCGGAGGCCAGCGCCTGCCGCTGGACGGCGCCTATCCGCCCGGCCATTACTATGCCTTGATTGCACGCTGGACGCGCCGGCCCGATTGCGACGTCTATGCCTGGACACTGCGACGCTCGCTGCCCCCCATTCCGATTCCTCTGAAGGATCCGGATCCGGATGTGTGGCTCGATCTGGGTGCCGTATTTGCCACCGCTTATGAGCGGGGCCGGTACGCCCGGTCGATCGACTACGCGGTGCCGCCGCGAATGGCTTGCGCGGAGGAGGACCGGCAGTGGATGGCCGCGAGGGTCCAAGGGTGGCAGCGCTGATCCAGGCGATGGGCCGCGATTCATAAATCCTGCTAGAGACCAGACCGCACGGTCGTGGCATCCCGAGTCCGGTCAACTGTCACAGGCGTGGGAGCGCTGCCCCTCCCGGCTGGTGGTATAATGCGCCGGGTCACTCAGGAGCTGGGGTCATGCACCCCGGCCTTGCACGGAGCTGCACCGTGGCCCACGAAAAGGAGAGTGAGAAGAAACGGGGACCGAAGGGCGGAGTCAAACACACGCCCGGCCGGGGACACGATAGCAAGAGCGGCCCCTCGAAGAAGAAGCGGTTTGGTAGGTACGCGGCGAACAGACGCAAGCAAAGAGAGGAAGAAGCTCGAAAACAATGGCAGAAGTATGATCAGCTTCCTGAGGATGCGAAGAAGTTGCTCGGATCGAAAGCTAAGCCCAAATTGCCGAGACCAAGAGATGAAACCTGAGCCACCCGCCGACCGGCGCAAGTTCAATCAACAGCTGATCGAGACGGCCGGCCATGTGCGCGAG
>JBGQLF010000223.1:0-10001 GCA_041499985.1 Gemmataceae bacterium | reverse complement strand
TGTTCGCTCTTTTCTTCGGGGCCATCTTCAGCGGTGGTTCTCGGGGCGCGGCGGCGCTACCCGTCGCCGTCGTCGATGAGGACGATTCGGCCGGCTCCAAGGCATTCCTCGGCCAGCTGAAGAAGTCGGATGCTCTCCAGGTCGAACCGCTGCCGTTGCTCGCGGCACGGGAAGGCGTGCGCCAGGGGAAGCTGGTGGCCTACGTCGTCCTGCCCAAGGGGTTTGGCGAGGCGGCGAACTTCTTCGGCCCGAACGCACCGGATCTGGAGGTCGGCATCGACCCATCGCGCCGGGCCGAGCTGGGCTATCTCCAGGGGATGCTCACGGAAGCATTCTTCGCGGGGTTCCAGGAGCGCTTCGCCGACCCAAAGCAGTTCCAGCAGCAGCTCCAGAAGGGGTTGCAAGAGATCGAGCGCGCGACCAACCTCGGGCCGAAGCAGCGGCAGGACCTCAAGGAATTCCTGGGAGGACTGGAGGGGTTGATGGGCAAGATCGAACCCGGGGTGTTTCGCGAAGGCAGTCCTTGGCGACCGCTGGCGCTCCACACCGTGGAGGTGACGTCCAACGAGAACCAGCCGCGCTCATCGTTCGAGATCACGTTCCCGGCGTCGATCCTGTGGGGCATCCTGGGCTGTGTGATGACGTTCGCGATCTCCATCGTCAGCGAGCGCGTCGCCGGGACGTTCCTGCGGCTACGGGTGGCGCCGGTCTCGTGGAGCCAGGTGCTGGCGGGCAAAGGGCTGGCATGCTTCCTGGCCTGCGGGCTGGTCGCGGCCATGCTGCTGCTCCTGGCCCGCATGATCTTCGGTATACGCCTCGAAAACCCGGTCGGGTTGGTGCTGGGAATCGTCTGCACGGCCGGCTGTTTCTCGGGCATCATGATGTTGGTCAGCACGCTGGGCAAGACGCAGTCGGCCGTGGCGGGAGCAGGCTGGGGCAGCCTGATGCCCCTGGTGATGCTGGGCGGCGGCATGATTCCGCTGATTGCCATGCCGAGCTGGATGCGGACGGCCAGCAGTTTCAGCCCGGTGAAGTGGGGCATTCTGGCGCTGGAGGGGGCCATCTGGCGCGGCTACACGTTGTCGGAGATGCTGTTGCCGTGCGGGATCCTGATCGCGGTCGGAGCCGGCTGCTTCGCCCTGGGCGTCGTGCTGCTCGCGCGTCAGCAGCAGTAGCAAGGGCTAGGAGCAATCGCGAAGCGAGTCCGAACAGACTCCCGGAAAGGCTTCGAGTTTCTTGACACACACGAACCCGGCGGCTACAACTTGCTAGTCCTCAGAAACTCCCCGCCACAGAACCACCGCAAGCCGCTGCCTGGGTCCTTTGGGCGCGGATGCTTTTGAACCTCGACGACTTCATGACCAGGGGTGAGCGATGAATTTGTTCCAAGACCACCGCCTGCAATCCCGGCGCGACTTCTTGACGGCCACGGCCAGGGGGATCGGACGGAAAGTGCTCCAGATCGGTACCTTCCGCTGGTTCGCTGGCGGGGCGCTCGTTGCGGTCCTTGGCTGTGGCGGCGATAGCAAGCTCGACGCGCTCGGCCCGTTGGTTCCTGTGCAGGGGAAGGTTACCCTGGGCGGGCAACCTCTGGTGGGCGGGCGCCTGGAACTCTATCCTGCCCTGGGAGACCCAAACGTGGCTCGGTTTCAGGGTACGATCGATGCGCAGGGCAATTACTTCATCGAGACCAACGGCAAGGAAGGAGCCCCCGCGGGCAAGTACCGGGCAGCCGTCTGGACGGGGGGTGATGATAAGAACCAGGAATCTCAGTTTGACTCCATCTACAGTCATTGGGAAAAAACCCCTTTGGTGATCGTGGTTACCGAGAATGCCCTGGCCGGCCAGTACGATCTGAAGATCAAGCCTCGTGCCAAGGGACGCTGACCGGGCGCGCCGCTGCCCGCGTGGTTGGTTGGATGGCATGGTTCCAACCTGGGTGGCACGCCCTGAGTCTTCGAAGGGCGTGTTTGCCGTAGCCCCCACGCCCTTCGAAGACTCAGGGCGTGCCACCCTGACGCGTGGTTGGTTGGATGGCTCCGGCCCTGGTCCGGAGCGGTATCGTGTTCCTCATCGCATCCTGGTTTTGGAGGATTGGTCATGCATCACCGTGGAAGACCGTATCGTGCGGCCTTTACGCTCATCGAGCTCTTGGTCGTGATCGCCATCATTGCCGTCCTCATCGGCCTGCTGTTGCCGGCTATCCAAAAGATCCGCGAGTCGGCCAACCGCATGGTCTGCACGAACAACCTGAAGCAACTCGGGCTGGCGGTGCACAACTTCAACACCACCTACGGCAAGGTGCCTCCGGCGTGGTGGTATAACCCCACGGCTCCGGGAATGTGCTGCCCGGGATGGAACGGGCCCGGGGCGAGCGTGGTCGGCTCGCAGGGTACGCTGCAATTCTTCCTGTTGCCCTTTATCGAACAGAGTAACCTGTACCAATTTGCGATCGCGAATTCGCCTGCACCCGGCTCCTCGAAACCGGTGTTGACGACCGTCGTCAAGAGTTTTATCTGTCCTTCCGACGCAACCTCCGGGACGTGGGGACAAGGGCCGAACCTCAATAACAAAGGCCAAGCCAGCTGTAACTACCTCGATAATGTTTGGGTCTTTGATCCTGCCGGTACGAGCAGCATCGAGACGGCCATTCCCGACGGTACCTCGAACCAGATCATTTTTGCGGAGCATGTGCAGAACTGTGCCAACCTGACAGACGGTCCGGCGTGGGCCTGGATCGAGCCGTATCCAGGGCCGCCTTCACAGAACTTGCCCGCCTATGGCTGCCTCACCTACCGCGGGGCGGGCGGAGCCTTGACCGGCATCTCGTGCACGGATTACAACCAGGGAGGCACTGGGT
Source organism: Gemmataceae bacterium (assembly GCA_041499985.1). GTDB lineage: Bacteria > Planctomycetota > Planctomycetia > Gemmatales > Gemmataceae > JBGQLF01. Next base: position 7,141 of record JBGQLF010000223.1, on the reverse strand, counting down.
TTCTGATTCAACCCACCATCACCGCGGGGCCCAACCAGTGCAAAGGCAACACGCTCTCGTCTTACCATGCCGGCGTTATCATGGTCGGCATGGGCGACGGCAGCGTCCGTGCCGTCTCGTCAGGCGTCTCCACGAAGACGTGGGAATTAGCCAACTACCCCAGGGATGGCGCGGTGTTGCCCGCCGACTGGAATAACTAGGTGCTTGATGGACTTTACCAAAGAAGGGGACGGGACCTGCGCCATCACAGGTCCCGTCCCCTTCTTACTCGGGCAAGAAAGAAACTCACGGATGGTCCCGGCGCCCAGCCCGTAGCCGCAAGCGTCTCGCTTGCGGGCTTGTGACTGCCCAGAGCCCGCAAGCGGGACGCTTGCGGCTACGAGCCAGGCGTGCGTGACCAACTTCCTTGCCGGAGTAATAGGATCACGGTCGGCCCCCCTGACATCTCGCCTTAGAACTTGATGAGCATTTCCGCCGCCAGGGTGAGCTCATTCTTGAGTGTTCCACGGTCTCCAAATGCCGGATGGGTCGCGTGGTCATAGCGAATCTCCGGCCGGAACTGCATCCACTTGACGGGGTGGTAATCCAGGCCGATCGTCTCGGCGATGTAGTCCGTGTGGGCGATGCCAAAGCCGCCCGGATAACCGCCGCCGTCCACGTCCTTGTGCCACTCGATGCGCGTGTTGAGATCCACCGTGCTACAGAGGTGGACGCCGAAGTAGGTGTACACGTCGTAGGCGCGTTCCTGGTATCCAGGCGGCGGCGGGAAAAAGAGCGGCGCCTTCGAATAGGTCATTTGCGTATCGATAATCTGGTAGACGTACTTGTTCCAGTTGTGCTGTACGCCCACCTCCACCGTGGTGGTGTTCGCACCCTGGCTGAAGAAACCCGTCGGGCCGGTCAAGACCGTCAGCCAGACCTTCGTGTTCTTGGCTTCCTCGTCGAGCCAGTAATTGATCTGGGTGATGTAATCCACGCCGTGGACCGGATCATCGAAGAAGACGCCCCAGCCGCCGATTTCCAGGCCGTTGTACCAGGACAGTTGCTTGGTGATATACCAGTTCGTGGACACACCGGTGTAGCGGCCCTCTTCTTGGATGTACCAGGCGTAGTCGCTGGAGTCGAAGTAACGCTGCCACGGCAGGGCGCCCATGGGGCCGAGGACCGTCGTCTGCCGGCCGGCTTTGATGTCCACGCCGCCTTCGGTCAGGATCGGCAAGTGGGCGGTCAGGTTCAAGTCCGTAAAGTCGGAGCCGAAACGCGGGTTGGTATTCCTCCAGCCACCCGCGGTGGGCGTGAGGAACGTAGCGTCCGAGCCGGCAATGAAGATGGAGTTGAAACCCCAGGACCAGTCTTTCGGGTCCAGCGGTTTGGTGATGTACAAGCCCAGTTGCCGCACCAGGAATTCATCGCCGAAGCGGTTCATAACCGGAGCGATGTTGTTGATGCCGGGACTGACAGAGCGGAAGGTGTAATCGAAGTCGAGCCAGCCGGAGAACTGGATCTTGGCCTTGTCGGCGTCGTCGCCGTAGATCAGGTGTTGGAGGATGCCGACTTTGTTGAGCGGGGTCGGCCCGAGCGGGGCTTCCGCGGGCGGCTCGGCCGGTTGGCTGGCGCTGGCCTCGGCCGGCATCCCCTCCTTGAGGAGGCTGGTGTCGCCCGGACTGGAGGGCATGGGCACCCCCGGCGTGGCGGTGGGTGGCGCCGCGGGAGCCTGAACGAAGACGCGGGTGTCTGCCAGGCGCGGCGGGGACGAAACGGGCAAGACTTGCACCGTGGACTGGGCGTGGAGCGCGGTACTGCTTCCCCAGCAGACAGCCAAGCCGAAGCCAAGAGCCCTGTGCCAGGACATCGCTGCATCCCTCTGTGTACCTAAGGTGAACGAAAAGGCGCCAGCGGGGCCGGGAGAGGCGGAACGGAGCTGACACCATGCTAGTTCCGTCAGAAATCATTCATCGACTACAGCCGCGAAGAGCTTGACAACCCCTACGCCGTTTCCCGCCGGAAGGGCGCACCAAGGCGCGAAACGGCACAAGCTGATACAGGCAGGTGGTCTGGGCGGTGCTAATGGGTGTCCGGGGGGTAGGAATCGGACAGAACTGCTCATGCACCGAGTGACGCTTCCAGCAAACGAGGACAAGCAGAAGCGGCGGAACGCTTCTGCCTGTCGGTCAAGGCGAGCGGGGACGCTAGTTGGCGAGCGGAGGGCGCTGCTCACGGAGCCGTGCCGGAGTCGAAAACCAGGTTGACGACGTCGCCGGCATGGACCGTAAGGCGCCGGGTCACCTCCCTGCCATCCTCCGGCCACCGGACCTTGACGTCGTAGGCATAGTCCTGGCCGGGGGCCAACGGCGGCGTAATGAATTGGCGGAAAGCGCCCCGCTGGGCCGTCTTGGCGCCATCGAACCAGATCTCGGCATTCGCGGGCACCGAGACATTGAGCCAGACGGCGCGGTTCACGTCCAAGGCCGTCGCCGCAGCGCTCGTGCCGTAAGACCCGTATAGGTACCCGCCTTGTGGTGGATAAAACGCTTGGTAACCAGTCATGGGGCCGCTGGGCAAGGAACCGGGGGCTGTGTAGTAGCTGGGCGCCGGGGTTGCGAAGTTCCCGTAGCCGCCTCTATAAGACGGGCCGCTCGAGGAGCGACCACCCCCCGACCACTCGTACAAATGCTGGCCTTGCTGGGCCGCGGCGAACGGGGGCACCAGCAGGGACCCCAGCACGGCGACGGCCGTTAGATTGCTCCAGGCAAAGATTCGGCACACCATGGTAGAACCTCCTGAGATGGAATGGAGAGTGGGTATCACGGCCGGACTCCGAATACGGCCGGGGTCCGCAAGTGACCAGTGATACTTGCTCTCAGGGTTCAGAGCTTGTTGACGATCGCACAGGATCATCCTCTAGCTCAGCCCGCGCATGCAGAATGAGTGGGCCGAGAACGCAGTCCTTCCATCAGCAACCGTGCAGTTTTCATGCCGTGACGAAACATCGTTGGTGGCATCCGTCCGGGCGGGGCTGAGCGGATGCTGCTGCCGAACGTACAATACGTGCCTGTCCTGAACCTCATGAGTGTCTTGCTTGTCAATCTCCGGATTCAGGACACCAGAACACGCCAAGGAGCCTGTGTGATGAGCCACGTCGCGATCCGTGTGTTGGTGGCGGCCCTCCTCGTGGTAACCGCGAGCCCGGTCCTGGCCGACGATACCAAGCCCCAAGACGCCCATTGGCCTCAATTCCGTGGACCGCAGGGCGGCGGCATCGCGAGCGGAGCGAGCAAGCTGCCCGTCCACTTTGGGCTCCAGCAGAATGTCCTCTGGAAAACACCTTTGCCGCAGGGTGCCTCCTCCCCCTGTGTTTGGGGGAAGTTCATTTTCCTGACGGGCTTCGACAAGGACGCGAACAAGCTGGAAACCCTTTGTCTAGATCGTCACAAGGGCCAGATCCTCTGGCGTCGCACCGCCCCCGCCGAGACGATCGAAAAAGTCCACTCGGTCAGCAGTCCCGCGGTCTCGACGCCGGCGACCGATGGCGAGCGCGTCTACGTTTACTTCGGCTCGTATGGCCTTCTCTGCTACGACTTCCAGGGCACCGAGCAGTGGAAGCTGCCGCTCCCAGTGCCGGTGACGCGGTTCGGGACGGGAACCTCACCGATGGTGGCGGGCGATCTGCTCGTTCTGAACTGTGAGTACTTGCCCAAACCCTATCTCCTGGCCGTTCATTGCCGCACCGGCACCACGGTCTGGAAGCAGGAACGCTTGCCTTTCATGGACGGCTATGCGACCCCGGTTTTGTGGAGCCACGCTGGCGAGGACGAGGTGATCATCCACAGCCCCAAGCGCGTGTCGGCGCATCGGCTCAAGGATGGGGCCGAGCGCTGGTGGGTGAAAGTCGATTCCTCGGCCGAGAGCACCCCCGTGGTCGCGGACGGATGCTTGTTCGTCGCCTCGTTCGCGCTCGGGGGCGAGGCGAGCGACCGGGTGAAGTTACCCACGTTCGACGAATTGCTGAAAAAGTACGACAAGAACAACGACGGCAGGATCAGCAAGGAGGAGTTTCCCCCTGACCTGAGCGTCGTGCGCCGGGCGGACGCGGGCGACATCCCCGGGGCCGATGTCAAGCTAATCCAGTTTTTTGATTACCTGGACGTCAATAAGGACGGCCAGATCAACCGGCTGGAATGGGCCGTCGTGCTGGCCTTCGCCGCCCAGGAAGCCGAGCATGGGGTACTGGCCATCAAACCCGGAGGACAGGGAGATGTCTCCAAGACTCACGTCCTATGGAAGGAGAAAAAAGCTGTCCCCGAAGTGCCTTCGCCGCTGTATTACCAGGGCCGACTCTACACGGTCCGGGACGGGGGCGTCGTCTCGTGCCTGGACCCCAAGACCGGGAAACTGCTCTATCGCGAGCGTCTGGGACCGGGCGGCGCGTACTTTTCGTCTCCGGTTGCCGGAGATGGCAAGCTGTACGCTGCCTCGTTAGGCGGGGTCGTGGTCGTATTCGGCGCGGGCGACACGCTCCAGGTGCTGGCGCGGAACGACCTCAAGGAGTCCATCCTGGCCACGCCGGCACTCGTCGACGGCAAGTTGTACGTGCGCACGGAGAAGCACTTGTTCGCGTTCGGAGAATGACACTTTCGATCCCTGCAAACGGAACGGCAGGCAGGCGGCGTTCGAGCTACCCTGTCTGGGGAAGTGCGTCGGTGCCCCCATAGTGGAGGAGAGGGTCACAGCCTACGATGGCGATCTGCTCCCGGGAGTACAGGTCGTGCAGCTCATCTTCCGTTTCCGCCTCGATCTCGGCGAGAGACAGCGCGAAGTCCGCATGAGTCAATTGGCCGACGTATTCGTAGACAACCAGCTGTTCCCCAAAGCGGCGAAGCTGGAACCGGACGCTCCAGCCGTTGATCCGGGCCTGCAAGGAGCCATCCGGTTGAAGCTCCAGGAACACGGATTCTGTTTGGTAGCTTCCCCTGCCCTGGTACTTGGCGAATTCAACTCGGTATCTCGGGAACAGGTGCCCGTTCTCGTCCACCGGCACAACATAAGCGGCCGCCTGCTGGTCGTCGCGCGGGAGTTCAACCGGCGCGACCCACCCACGCCGGGCCCGAACGGAGGCCAACGTCAAGTAATGCAGCTCGTGGATCGGAGGAGCCCTCAGATCACCGTCCGCGCCGTGGCGTTGCCGTTAAGAACTTGCTCGGATCGCCTGGACTCAAACTTCTGCTGGAGCCGATTCATGTTCCCCATGGTCGGTCCCTCCTGCCTCGCCGCGCCACTCACGCGATCTCCCAGCCTTTGCGATAGTTCTCCTTGATGATGGCATCGGCCGCCGGAACGCCCTTCGCTCGCAAGTTGGCCGGCTCCCATTCAATTCTCCGGCCGGTCCGCAGGGCGAGCACTCCGAGAAGCACGATCTCGGTCAGCCGCGCGCCGTAGGCAAAGGTGCTTCCCGCCGGCTTGCCCCCCTTGCAGGCATCGAGCCACTCGCGGTGATGCCCCGGAGATCGCGGCAAAGTCGGGGACGGCTTGGACTGGTCCGCCTGCGCTGACCCGAGCAGGCGCGGCTTGCCCCCGGCACCGCCGCAGAGCAACTGCCCCTTGTCTCCGACGAAGAGAACGCCACGGGACGGCAGCGCTTCGCCCTCGGGCAGCCGGTCTGGCCGCTCTGGCGCAAGGCCGCCATCGTACCAGACGACGCGTACCGGCGGCTGGTCTCCGCGTGGGCCGAAGTGATAGTACGCCACGCAGCCGTGCGGGCCAATGTCCGCGTCCACCGGGCCGGCAGACCGAGCGTCGACGCTCAACGGCTCTTTGAGGTCCAGCGCCCAGCAGGCGGCATCTAGGTCATGACAGCCGAAGTCGCCGAGATTCGAGCTGCCGAACTGCCAGAAATCCCGCCAGGCCACCGGGAAGTAGGCCGGGTGAAACGGCCGTGATTCGCGCGGACCCAGCCACAGGTCCCAGTTCAGACCCGCTGGGACCGGAGGCGTCTCCTTCGGGCGACCGGTAAGAGAGAGGTTCCAGCGTTTGGCGCCGACCCAGGCGTGGACCTCGCGCACTGGGCCAATCGCGCCGGCCCCGATCCACTCACACGTCTCGCGGATGCCGTCGGTGGAGTGTCCCTGGTTGCCCATCTGCGTCGCGACGCCGGTTTCCTGCGCCACCTTCGCCACCCGCCGCGCCTCCCAGAGATTATGGGTGAGCGGCTTCTCGCAGTAGACGTGCTTGCCCGCGCGCATAGCGAAGGCGGACACGTAGGCGTGGAGGTGGTCCGGCGTGGCACAGAGGACGGCGTCGATCGCTTTTTCCTTGTCCAGCATCACCCGGAAATCTTCGTACGCCATACAGCGGAAGTTCGGCGTCTTCGCCGCGTAGTGCTTCTCGATTTCCGCCTGGACGGGCACGCGTCCGCCGGATCCCCTGTAGTAGAACTGCTCCAGGCTGAACGACTCGGCCGGGTCGGCGACGGCGATGACCTGGGCATCGCTCAGCCGGAACAGTTCCCGCGTGTTGGTGCGGCCCTGCCCGCCGGCGCCGATCAGCGCGATGTTCACCTTGTCGCTGGGGGCCACGAAACCGCGGCCGCCCAGAACGTGTCGCGGCACAATCGTGAAGACCGCTACGGCTGCGGCACCGGCCTGGAGGAACTCACGCCGCGAGGAATGGTTGGACTTGTTCATGGGGGCCCCTTTCGGGAGCTTGGGAGAACTCGGAGCTGGCTGCTACGCCCCGGCGCGAGCGGCCTGTGTCGGCTACTATAATAGTTCCGCGGGCATTTCGCTTCACAGAATCGCTGATTCCCTGTTCGTGCCCCAACTGACCTAGACTCGTTCAACCCCTCGGACTACCCTCTGACGAATCGGCTACGCTGGCAATGGATGTTCGTGGTGAACAGCCCTGTTCTCTTGGAGGAACTTCCTATGGGAACCCTGTCCCCTCCCGTTGTGGAGAATCGGCGGTTTTCGGGCAAACTTTATCTGGGATTGGGTATCGGCTTGGCGTTCCTGGGTCCGATTCTCTACATGGTCCAACTGAAGGCCAAGGTCCTGAGCGTGCCCTGGTACGCGCCAGCTCTGGCGACAGCGGGTGTCGCCCTGGTGCTTCTCGCGGTGGTGCGGAAGCCGACGGTCTGGCGCCTCGC
>JBGQLF010000222.1:0-10002 GCA_041499985.1 Gemmataceae bacterium | reverse complement strand
CGCGGCGTGATGGCGGCCTCAGCAGCGTCGGGATCCAGGTTATAGGTCCGCGGATCCACCTCGGCGAAGACCGGTGTCGCGCCGGTGTAGCGGATGGCGTTGGCCGTGGCGATAAACGACATCGACGGACAAATCACTTCATCCCCCGGGCCGACGTCGAGCACCAAGAGCCCCAGATGCAACGCAGTCGTGCAATTGGAGACGGCAACGGTGTGCGCGGTGCCACAGTACCCGGCCATCCTCTCCTCAAACTCCGCCACACGGGCCCCTTGCGTGAGCCAGCCCGAGGTGACCGTGAGTCGGGCGGCCTCCGCTTCCTCGGCCCCTACATAGGGCTTGGTGATCGGGATCATCGGCTTCCTCCCTTTACCAGCGCGGGCGCATCGGCGGCGACGCCTTCATAGGCCGCCTGTTGTCCGCGGGCCAACATAGCTCGGCGTCAGACGACGAGGCGGGCCAACCCGTCGGCCAAGCCAACTTGAGCCCGAAAGTTGAGGAGTTTTTCGGCCTTGGCGATGTCGGCCCAGCGACGCGGCACGGGCTTGTTCTTCACCAACATGGGGATTCGTGACTGATGACACAAGGATCTCCGGGTCGCGCAACCTCATGCCCTGCCACACTGAAAACAAGCGGTCAATGGGCAGTGCTCCAGTTGACTTCTTGCGTGTCCTTTAGGAAGGTAGTTACGCCGGTTCGTCGGGCCCGCAAGTGCTCCAGGAGCTTGGCGATTCCCTCGGAGAGGCTGGTTTGAGGCTGAAAACCCAGGATTCGCTGGGCGCACTCGATGCCGGCCCGGTGCCGCTGCACGTCCCCCGGCCGGGCGGGGCGGTAGTCGGGTTCGAGCGTAGGTCTGCCTGCCTCCTCGTAAACCAGGGTAGCCAGTTCGCGGACCGAGGTTTCTTTTCCGGAGCCGAGGTTGATCGTCTGGCCAACCAAGGCATCACATTCCGCTACCCGGCAAAGCCAATGAGCTGTATCCGCGACATAGATGAAGTCTCGGGTTTGCGTGCCACTGCCGAAGATGATGGGCCGGCGGTCATTAAGCGCCCAGACAACAAACCGTGGGATGACCTCGCCGGCATCGCCTTCATAATGACTGCGCGGCCCAAAATTGTTAAAAGGCCGCACAACGATGGTGGGGAAGCCATAAGTCTGGTGATACGCCCGTGCATAGCACTCGCCGGCCAGTTTGGCCGCACCGTAGACCGTCTCGGGAAAGCAAGGATGGTCTTCGTTCATGGGCACGTGGCGAGCCGTCCCATAAACTTCCGAGGAAGAGACGTGGACCAAACGCTGGACCCCAGCCTGGCGGGCCTCGCGGAGGAGAACCAGCGTTCCCGTGGCGTTGATCTCGTGATTCTCAAGCGGATTGCCGATCGAGTGCCGCACCCCACGACAGGCCAGATGGAAGACAACCTCCACGCCCTGGAGCACCTGGGCCACACTACGCTTGTCGCGCACATCGCCGCGGATTACTTCGACATTGCCACAGTCCAGCATGCCCGCAAGGTTACCGGCGTGTCCGGTGGAAAAATCATCCAAGATCCGGACAGCGCATCCTTGGAGTGCTTCCACCAGGTGAGAACCGATGAAACCAGCCCCCCCGGTAACCAAGATTCTCTTACCTGTGAGTTGCATAGTGAGGCTCAATGATTGGGGATGGTTGCGTTTGCAGACACTTGCGCAGGGCCGACGCTGTCCCGCTGATCTGTTCCTCGGTCAACTCGGGAAACATCGGCAAAGACAAACAATGATGCATCACCTCTTCAGCCACAGGGAAATCGCCCGGTTGATACCCCAGGTGGGCATAGGCCGGTTGGAACGGGACAGGTGTCGGATAATGCACTCCGGTAGCGATCCCTTGTGCGGCCAGGTCGCGCTGCAAGAGGTGGCGTTCTCTGCCACGAAGCAAGACGACGAAGAGATGCCAAACATGAGCTTCTGGCCTTGGCGAGGCCGGAAGAATCAGTTCCGCGACATCTTGCAGCAAGGCGTGGTAGCGGCGGGCATGACGGGCCCGCGCGGCATTCCAGGTTTCCAGGTAGCGCAACTTGACATCGAGGACGGCTCCCTGGACCCCTTCCATGCGCGTGTTGTAACCGATCTCAATGTGATGGTGGCGGCCATGCTGGGCATGATCACGGAGGCGCCGAACGCGGTTGGCCAGGTTCTCGTCGGAGGTGACGACAGCACCGGCTTCCCCGAAGGCGCCGAGGTTTTTTCCCGGGTAGAAGCTGAAGCACCCGGCCTTGCCGAAGCTGCCGACGCGTCGGCCCTGGTAGCACGCGCCATGTGCCTGGGCTGCGTCCTCGATGAGGGCGAGGTTGTAAGCTTCGGCTAGGCGGCACAACGGCTCGAGATCCGCGGCTTGACCATACAGGTGCACGGGCAAGAGCGCCCGGGTACGTGGCGTAATGGCCTGCTCCACGCGTGCGGGATCCAACGTATACGTAACCGGGTCAATGTCCACATAGACCGGCCGAGCTCCCACATAGCTGATCGCCCAGCTGGTGCTGATCCAGGTATGGGGTGTGGTGATCACCTCATCCCCGGGCCCGATGTCACAGGCTTGCAGAGCCATGTGCAGGGCCGATGTCCCATTGTTGAGGCCGATACAATACGGAACCCCAATATATTGGGCAAAATGGTTCTCAAAATGCTCCACGGCGGGACCGAGAATAAACGCGGAGTCCTCGATGACTGGATCGAGAGCCGCTTGCACTTCACCGCGAAGGGACCGGTTTTGCGCTTTCAGGTCGAGGAAAGGAACTTGCATCAAAGCGAGATCTCCTCGGGAGTGAGGGAACGCAGGGTCCGTGCCGGCACGCCGGCCACCACTTGACCAGGAGCCACATCCTTGGTGACGACGGCGCCGGCTCCGATCAGGGCGCCGGCCCCGATGGTGACGCCGCAGAGAATGACGGCTCCCGAGCCGATGGAGGCGCCGCGGCAGACGCGCGTGGGAACCACGCGCCAATCCTGCTCCGTCTGGAGCTGGCCATCAGCCGCCGTGGACCGCGGGTAGCGGTCGTTGATGAAACAGACATGATGTCCGATGAAGCACTCATCCTCGATCGTCACGCCTTCGCAAATGAAGGTGTGCGAACTGATCTTGCAGTGGGCGCCGATGCTGGCGTTTTTCTGAATCTCGACAAAGGTGCCAATCTTGCTGCCGTCGCCGATTGAGCAGCTGTAGAGATTCACAAACGAGTAGATTTTGACATCGCGTCCCAGACGCACGTCCGCGGCAATGCACTGCAAAGCACCTGGATGAGACATCGTTATCCCGAGGAGAACATCCAGCTCCTCAGATTGCTCCGAGGGGCCTGGGTGGTCAAGAAACTGTTTCACAAAGGTGTCTGGAACTCTACCATCACAGTTTCAGACACCTACTCAAAACCGCATCCCGCAACAAGGGCGCTTCAAAACTAGAGAAGAATAGCACTGGAATTTGGGCGCGGCAAAGAATGCCATGCTGCAAAGAAGAGAGGATGGCAGCGGATGCACCGGTAGAGGTGCACCGCGCGGTCCGACACAGTTGCCGGTTGTCAAATAACAGCTTGCACGGCAGCGGTGCGGGGTGCGGGGTAGGTTGAAGTTCTTGGTGTAACCGCTCACTACAGAGACTCCCGAAGTGATGGCCCGGGCGCCAGGTTTCGGCCCTCCCGAATTGCCCGCAAAGGGCTGGCTGGCTAAACACTCGGACTAGCGATATTGCTTGGCCGCTAAGACATCGAAGTACATGATCTCTAATCCGGACGAATCCCGAATGGTCAGCGCTCCGATTCCGTATGTGAGCCTTTTCCGTTTGGATGGAGAAGGCCTGTCCCTCGGGAGGCGGTAGGGGTTTGCCATCTTCTCCAAGTGTCAGAAACTGGGGCATGTTCAACAGAACCGCCCTCAGGAGGAACTCCCTCCAGTCCATGAGATTCAACGGCCCCCACCAATGCACGATGCTTAATGCCCGGGCAATGGGTGCATCGCGACGGCAGACATACACGAGTCGTGCAGCGACCGCGGGGGCAGTGTGGTATGACAGCTGGAGGAAATTCAGGGGATCGGAAACCACAATCAACTTCCCCTGGTCGGAAGCGCGCGCCAGGAGCTCGCACTGCTCGCGGAGGGCGTACGCTCTTTTCACGAAATACTGATAGTCTCGTCCCTGGATGGAAAGACACTGAGCGAGGAAGAGACCGGCCAGAGTGAGTGCCAACGAGTGAGCCAGGCGGGTTCGGTAATAAGCGATGGCAGGACACAGTAGAGAAAAGCCGAGCACTGTCAAGAGGACGTAGCGAGGGTGATAGGCACCGGTAACCCATGCGCCAAGGATGAACGCGATGACCGGTAGCAGGATCATTCCAAGGGCGACGGCAAATTCATGGGGCCGAAGTCCTTCCCTCGCCGAGCGTCGCGACTCTCCCAACTGAGCACGCCGCTCCTGATAGACCGCAAGTAAGATTAGCGTGACGATCAGGGGTTTGATCGCGTGATCGAGCAAGGTTTCATAAGCTCCAAGGATTTGTCTCCAGTCATCGGGTTTAGTCCAATAGTCATTGCAAAACTCTCTTGCTTGTTTGATCACGGGCCAATACAAGAGCAGTGGTAGCAGACCGCATGCCAGCACCGCCAGGACGGAGAAATCCAGTCGCTTGCGCATCCCGGACCGAAGCAATTCAGCCAGTCCCAGCGGGATCCAGAACAAGATGGCATAGTAATGGCTTGATATTGCACCGGCCAAACCAAAGAACAACCCCCACAGTGCCAGGCCTCGTTGGTCCCGATCCGTGACCGATTGATAACAGACCAGAGCGATCCCACAGCAAGCCATAAGAAGGCTATACGGACGTCCCTCGATGGCATACATCCTCAGGTCAGAAGTGACCAGGAAGAGAATGGCAAGCCAGGCATAGACTGCCGGGCAGCGCTTCCCGATAAAGATGTAGATGCACAGGAAGACTACCCAGCAGCTGACAATGGCGGGCAATCGGATGGCCAGAGGACTGTGGCCGAACAAAGTCAGCGACCCACGCACCAGCAAGAAGTAGAGAGGCGGGTGTGTGTCATAGACTAGCCGGGATGCCAGGTCGGATAAGCTCGAAAACTGCGCGGTATTCAAGGTAAATATTTCGTCATACCACAATGGCTTCACCGAGGCCAGCATACACTCCCAACTGAAGTAGATGACCGAGAAGCAAGCAAACAGCATTGCTCTATGTCGGTCGAGCCAATCCGTGAGCGCTTCGGACAGCAAGGACAAGTAATGAAGTACCATCATAAGCATCCCCCTGTGCAGGTTGTATGACAGCGATCAGCACCAGCGGCCCCTCTCCTGTCACCCAATCGCTCGGGCCAGGGGTGTTTCAAAACGGTGTCTGGAACTCCAAAAGCACAGTTCCAGACACCGTTTCAAAACCGCATCCCGCAACAAGGGCGCTTCATAACTAGGGAAGAATAGCACTGGGATTTGCGCGCGGCAAAGAATGCCCTGCCGAACGGAGGAGCAGATGGCAGCGGCTGCACTGGTAGCGGTGCAGCGTACACGGCGCGGTCCGAAACCGTTGCCGCTTGTCAAGTCACAGCGTGCATGGCAGCGGTGCAGGGCAGGTGGAAGTTCTTGGCGGCCAGGGCCGCAATGGTTTGACCGATGCTGAGCGAGGCTGTCGCGGCCGGGGAGGGAGCGTTGAGCACATGGATCATGCGCTCCGCCTCGACCAGGCGGAAGTCATCGGCCAAGGCTCCCGTCGGCTCCACGGCTTGCGCCCGAACCCCTGCGCCGGCAGGGCAGATGTCGGCGAGCTGAATTTGCGGGATCAGACGTTGCAGGGCGCGCAGGAAGCCGCGCTTGCTGAAGGAGCGGAACACCTCGCCCAGGCCGGTTCGCCAATAGCGTGCCGCCATGTGCCAGGAACCGGGATAGCGGGCCATCTGCCACACATCGGGTGCGGAGAAGCTCCAGCGGGAATAGCCTTCGCGCCGCAGCGCGAGGACCGCATTGGGACCGGCTTCCACGTGCCCGTCGATGGTGCGCGTAAAGTGCACGCCGAGGAAAGGGAACCGCGCGTCGGGGACCGGGTAGATGAGGTTGCGAACGAGGTGGCGCCGCGCGGGGACCAGCTCATAATACTCGCCGCGGAAGGGGAGAATCTGGAGGCCGGGCTCCACGCCGCAGAGACGAGCCACCCGGTCCGATTGGAGTCCGGCACAGTTGATCAGGAAGTGACACGCCACCTCCTCCTGGTTGGTTTCGAGGATCAACTCATCCCGCCGGCGCTGGCACCGCTGCACTCGGGTCTGGGTCAGGATCTGGCCGCCGGCCTCGCGGGTCCGCTCCGCGAGGGCACGGGTGACCTGCGCATAATCGACGATTCCTGTCTCGGCCACAAACAACCCCGCGATCCCGGACACGTGGGGCTCGTACGCGCGGAGTTCCTCCGCTCCCAGCCGGCGCAACCCTTGCAGGCCATTCGCTCGCCCCCGGCGCTCGAGCTCCTCCAGGGCCGGCAATTCGCCCGCGTGCGTGGCCACGACGACTTTGCCGCAGTTCTCGTGGGCGATGCCATACTCGTTGCAGAAGCGGTACATGGCCTCCCGCCCAGCCACGCAATTGCGCGCCTTGAGCGAACCCGGCTTGTAATAGAGGCCAGAATGGATCACGCCACTGTTGTGGCCGCTCTGATGCGCCGCCACCTGGTCCTCGGCTTCCAACACCACCAAGCTCAGGCGGAAGCGCGTTGTTAGTGCCAGGGCCGTGGCCAAGCCCACGATGCCTCCCCCGATAACCACAACCTCGCAACGCACTGAGTTCATCTTCGACGAGCTCCGTTCTTGCGTTCGCACAGCCGTCCCAAGTATACACCGGGGAACCGAGGATACCCGCTCGGACGTCTACCTGTGGAGGAAACCTCCGATCCCAGCGGGCACGAATTCCCCAAACGACGTGCGCCGCACCAGCCCCTGCGGCTTTTTGGTCGCCTCGTTGAAAAACAACGCCTTCCTGAACAACGGGGGTCAGGAAGGCGTGAGGATTGAGTAGCTCGCACCGTAGGGAGCCACCCGGGCTTTCGGGCTGCATCCTGGAATCTACAACAGGGACCACCAGGACTGCGTGAGGTTTACTTAGCAAGTTCCAAGCCAATTCTTGTCTGGATCGCAAGCAAAATCAGGCACTGTCACTAATCTGTTTCCAGATCAGAACTTAGGACAGAGCGGGCCGCAAAGGCTCGACGCCGGCGACTCGCGCGGCCCCTTATCATGTTCACATCATTTAACGCCCTTTAACAGTCATGTTTCCAAAAAGCAACGCTCGCTCGCCAATCTTCGTGTGTCCTGGTCCCTAGTGTGGGGCCAAATGACGTGTTGTATAACGTAGCCACAAGCGTCCCGCTTGTGGGATGCTCCAGCCCACAAGCGGGACGCTTGTGGCTACGATTCGGCCAAGCGATTCTTCAACGGGGCGGAGCGGCCGACCGCTGGACCTCGATAGGGTCAGGTGTGGGAGGCTGTAAAATCGAGCAAGTGACGCAAAAAGCCGCAGGCTGATGTAGCAAAACAGCGCAATCTGAAGCGCGGGGGCCTGATCAAAAGACTCATCGCTAGCTTGAAACAGATTTCTTCCTATCTATAAGTCGTTGTCATTCAATAACTTGTAAATAAAGAAGGGCTACAGACAAGAAATCGTCCCGGCATTGGCATGTCGGTTGCAATAACCCATAGACATCAGGAGTTTGGTAGCGAGTCCCAAACCTCCTGAGAAGCAAGAGCCTGTTTTTCCTCCCACCCGACCCATCCCGCGCATGGCACGGGGACTGGCTGATTGCGAGTCTCAGCCAATCCCCGTGCCGTCACCTCTTTTCTAGCCCGCAAGAACCGAATCGGCCTACACAGAAAACTGCCCGAGTTTTCCAGAATTCTGCGCTTTTTGCTGCAATCCACGCTTGACGCTCGTAAATACCGAGTATATATCTACTGCGTATATAATCCAGGTTGCTCCGCGGGCGATTCGCCTCGTACGCCAATGCGACGGGTCCGTCCGCAGGGCAGGGCTACGTGGCGTGCTGCTCCTGGAAAGGAGGGGCTGATATGCAACGGCGGTCTCGGAATCTTGGCTGGATCGGCATCGGCGTGGTCTGGTGCGGTTGCGCTCTGCTTGCTGGGGCGGAAGAGCCCAAGGCAGTGGAACGGGGGCGGGACGCGGTACGGGGCCGACCCGCGCTGAACCCGCCGGTCTGGTCACGCCAGGCTTACGACAACGCCTGGAAACAATGGGGCCTGGCGGAAAAGCCCACTGATTACGATCAAGCGTTCCGCCAGCGGTATGGCTTGCACCAGGCCCCGTACGACAACCACGGCCTGCCTATGGGACTCCATGAAGCACCGGGCCTGTTCGGCAAGGGGCTGGTCAATGATTGCCTGTTGTGCCATGCCGGTAGGATTGCCGGGCAGACGTATATCGGCGTGGCCAACGCATCGATGGACGTGCAAGCGATCTTCGACGATCTGAGCGCCGGAGAGGCCTTCAAATTCCCGCTGCCCTTCCAGGTCAGCCTGGTACGCGGCACCGTCGATCCCGTGGCGTCGGTCGCTTTCCTGATGGAGATGCGCGACCCCGATTTGAACCTTCAGAAGTCGATCAAGTTCGACTATAAGAACGACGTCTGTAGCGACCCACCCGCCTGGTGGCTCCTCAAGAAAAAGAAAACCCGGGGCTGGAACGGCGGCATCGACGTCCGCTCGATGCGCGTGGACATGGCCATCCTGCTCAGCCCATTCAACAGTGGCGTCTATATCAAGAAACAGGAGCCGGTCTTCGCCGACATCCACGCCTTTGTGATTCAGGTAGAAGCTCCCAAATATCCCTTCCCGATCGACACGCAGCGGGCCGAGCAGGGCCGGGAACTCTTCCGCCAACATTGTAGCAAGTGCCACGGTTCCTATGGCCCCGACGGAAGCTATCCGAACAAGGTCGTCGGGCTGGACGTGATCGGCACCGATCCCACCCTGGCCGAGTCGCTGTTACCCGAGAAGAATGTGGAGTTCTACAACAAGACCTGGTTTGCCCGCGAGCTTGGGCCGGATGGCCAGCCCTATCAATTCATCGCGCACCGCGGCTATCAGGCACCGCCGCTCGACGGCGTCTGGGCCACGGTACCGTATTTCCACAACAGCTCGGCGCCGACGGTCTATCATGTCCTCAATTCCAGGGCCCGGCCCAAGGTTTACACACGCTCGTTCCAGACCGAGAAGGAGGATTACGATCCGGTTCATCTCGGGTGGAAGACCACGGTGTTGGATCATTCCCCCGACGCCAGCCTGTCGGGTTGGGAGCGCCGTAAGATTTATGACACCACGCAACCCGGACGTAGCAATAGTGGGCACCTCTTCGGTGATGACCTGACCGAGGACGAACGCATGGCGGTGATCGAGTACTTGAAGACCCTGTAGCGCGGATTGCAGATTGCAGATTAGAGATTGCAGATTGAGAGGCTCCCGCTGCAATCTGCAATCTGCAATCTTAAATCTGCAATCCATTCATGTCGATCAAATATGCCATCCTGGGACTGCTGGCGGATCGGCCGTTGCATGGCTACGAGCTGAAGGCCGCCTACGAGGCCGAATTGGTGCCGGCCACGCAGCTCAACTACGGGCAGGTGTACACCACCCTGGAACGGCTGGCACGCGACGGCCTGGTGGCGCATGAGCTGGTCAGCCAGACGGAACGGCCGGACAAGAAGGTGTACGCGCTGACCCGGGAGGGGCGGCTCAAGCTCCAGGTCTGGCTGGCGACCCCTTCGCGTCTGGATCTGGATCTGCGCAACGAAACCTTTTTGAAGCTGGTTCTGGCGCGGCGCCTGGAGGACGCCGACCCGCTGGCCGTCCTGGCGGTCGAGCGGCGCTCCTGTTTCGAGCGCTTGCACGAGGTCGCGCAAGCACGCGCGCTGGCGGATAAGGAAGGCGCCTCGGTGCAGACGATTCTGCTTCTGGACCTGGCCGTCCTAAAACTGG
>JBGQLF010000221.1:0-10048 GCA_041499985.1 Gemmataceae bacterium | reverse complement strand
CGGGCCATCCAGCGGCCGCGCCGTGGGCGAGAAGGCCCGTCAGGTCGGCCGCGCCGGTCGCGGTGCGCGCTCATGCTTTTACGGTTATTAATCGTATCTGCATCCGTTTTGACCATGCCAAGATCGCGGAAAGTGCAGTAGTTCATCTCCGCCTCATAAAAGTAAACGAGCTTGTAGCGGTCGGTGACGACGCCGTAATGCCGGTGCACACTATGGGGACCGGGGAACTCGTAATAGTGGTAGTAGAAACTCTTGCGCCAGTCAGCCGGAGTCTGGCCCTTGAGGAGAGACACCAGGCTGCGGCCCTGCATCTCAGCGGGTACGGGTGCGCCGGCCGCTTCCAGGAACGTCTCAGCGAAATCGACGTTGCTGACGATCTCCTTGGTGACGCTGTCCGGCCTGGCCACCCCCGGCCAGCGGATCAGGAGCGGCGTGCGCAGCGATTCCTCGAAGATCCAGCGCTTGTCGAACCAGCCATGCTCGCCCAGGAAGAAGCCCTGGTCGGAGGAGTAGACCACGATGGTATTCTTCGCGAGTCCCTCGTCGTCGAGGTACTGGAGGACTCGGCCCACGCTTTCGTCCACGGCTTTGATGCAGCCGAGGTAGTCATGCATGTACCGGTTGTACTTCCAGCGCACGAGATCCTGGCCCTGGGGGTTGGCCTTACGGAAAGCGGCGTTGCGAGGCTCATAGTAAGCGTCCCATGCCTTGCGCTGTTCGGGCGTGAGCTGGGGAGGCGGCACCAGTTTGAGGTCTTTGGGGACCATCGTTTTGGCGATCGTCATATCTTGTTCGTGCTCCGCTCTGCCGCGGCCGGCGTAGTCGTCGAAGAGCGTCTCCGGCTCGGGATACTTGCGGTCACCGTCGTGACCCAGGTGGCGCAGCGCCGGCTCCCATTCACGATGGGGCGCCTTGTGCTGGAGCATGAGCAAGAACGGCTTGGACCGATCACGCTGCTTGAGCCAATCGAGCGACAGGTCGGTGATGATATCGGTGGTGTAGCCGGAGTGCTTGACCTGGGTTCCATTGCGGATCATCGGCGGGTTGTAATAGACCCCCTGGCCAGGCAAAATGTGCCAGTAGTCGAAGCCAGTGGGCTCGGTGACGAGGTGCCACTTGCCCACCATAGCCGTCTGATAGCCGGCGGCCCGCATGAGCTTGGGCATGGTGACCTGAGAGCCGTCGAACTTGCTGTTGGTGTTATTGTAGAAGCCATTGATGTGGCTGTATTTCCCAGTAAGCACGGTGGCGCGACTCGGGCCGCAGATGGAGTTGGGCACCAGGCAGCGGTCGAAGCGCACGCCCTCCCGAGCGATGCGGTCCATGTTCGGCGTCTGGAGGAGCTTGCGCCCGTCACCGTAGGCACTGATGGCTTGCCAGGCGTGGTCGTCGGAAAAAATGAACACGATGTTCGGCTTGGCCGGCGGATCCGCGGCGCGGATGGTGGTGGGCAGGGCACCGACCACGACGGCAGCAACGGCCACGATGATCCAGCGTGTACGGCAGGTTGGAACGGGGTCCGGCATAGCGGCTCCTTTCGATGGCGATCGTGACCCGGGGTGGATCCCGCGTTCGGGGCTCCGCCATCGCCGTCATTCTAAGCGTGGCCTCCCCCAAGTTCATCCCCATGGCCCTCGAATTGCGCCGGGTCGGGAACCACGTCGAACCCTGCCTGGCGAAGTGCGGCCACAGTGGCGGACTAGGCGCGATTCCGCTGATTTTTCACCCGATAAGAAACAAACACACAACCACCCTTGAGGGTCTTGCAATCCAGGAGCTCCAAATCAATCTGCTGTGCCAGGCCCAGGAAGAGTGGGACCCCCGTACCGAGCAGCACCGGATGAATGTTGAGACCCATCTCATCAATCAAGCCTGCCTCGAAAAGGGGCTTCGCCAACTCGCCGCCGCCCATCACACAGATCCCCTTGCCCTCTTGCTGCTTCAGGTTTCGGACAAACAGAACGGCATCCTCCGAAATGATTTCCACTTGTTGATCAGGACTCTCCTTCAGCGTGCGTGAGAAGACATAGTTTTTCACGCCCGGGTACGAAGACATGCCACTCCGCAGAGCGACTTCGTAGGTCTTGCGTCCCATCACAACCGTGTCAATCGTCTTCCAGAACGCCGTCATGATAGCGTTCACATCGTCGGTCCAACAGAGCCAATCCACCGCCCCGTCCGGGCGGGCGATGAAATTGTCGAGACTATTGGCCACGCCAAAGGTGACGGTGCGCATTCTGCTTACCTCCTGCATCTGCTAGAGCGCTCTGCGCTCTGTTCCTACTCGGATGGAACGGCGCGGGAGCGGGAAGTTCGGAGGCTAACGGGGCAGAGCTATACGAGTCCGCTACACAGGGCAGTCAGCTTGCGAATGTCGGCGAGGTCCTCCAGCTGCCGTACCATGTCGATTAAGATCCTGGACTTCTCATCCGGCCACCGCGCGAAGCCGGCACAATCGCGGAACTTCTCGGCGACCTCCTCGAAGCTCATCGGTGCCTGGGGGCTTCCGCGCGCGAAATCGGCTCGTCCCGAAATGGTGCGCCCGTTGCGCAGCCGAATGTCGAGAATCGTCGTCATCCGGTTGTAGCCGGCATTCTCGGCCTCGGGATGGACGGTCAGATGGACGCGTTCGATCAGGTTGCGCACCTCGGGACGATTCACCACCTCGTCGGTGAACTCCTTCAACCCGGCCCGACCGTAGAGGAGCAGGCAGGACAAACAGAACTCCATACTGAACTTCCCTTGCAACCCGGTCTTCGGCCGGTGGTGGATCAGCGCAGTCGGGATGTTTCGATTCGTGCCGACATCGATACGCTCGACGTCCTGCGCCTTAATCTGATTTTCCCCGATCAGCCGCAGCAGCACGGTCATCCCCGGATGGGTGAGCGATCCCGAGGGAAATGGCTTGATGGAGATGCCCGGGTTGCGAAACGTCCAGGGATTCCCCAGCTTGTGCAAGATCGCAGTGGGATCATGGCTCCCCGCGGCCGCCTGGTAGAAGCCGCGCGGCGCTTCCAATACCTGCTCCGTGGCCGTCCATCCGTTGGCAACCAACTCGACGGCGACCACGCCGGACTCGGCAGCGCGCCCGGCATGCAGCGGTTTGGTCATGGTGCCAAAGTTCTCGCGCAGGCCCGCGGCGGAACTGCCCGCGATCCCTAGCACGAGGGCGCACTTGGCGACGTCGAAACCCCGCACTTTCGCACCCGCAGCGGCCGCGCCGAAAGTTCCCACAGTCCCGGTGGTATGAAAGCCCTGCTCGTAGTGCCGCGGGGACATCGCCTCGGCAAGCTTGCATTCGACCTCGACGCCGACGTGGTACGCCAGGATCAAGTCGCGTCCCGACTTGCGCTCCGCTTCGGCAAGGGCCAGCGCTGCGGGAAGGGCGGTCGCACTGGGGTGCGTGAGCAGGCCATACTGCCGGTCCGCGCCTACGGACAGCTGCGTGTCATCGTAATCATCGGCGTGAATGCCCAAGCCGTTCAGGAAGGCGGCAAAGCGCGGCGGCAGTTTCAGCGCGGACCCGAGCACCGTCGCCGTGCCGTGCGCCAGACCCAGCGACTGGATATAAGCGCGGCCTAGCTCCCCCGGCTTGCTCCGAGAGCCGCACAGGGCCAAGCCGAGAGAATCCAGGATCGACTTCTTGCCAAGTCCGATCACGTCGTCAGGCAGGTCCGCGTAGGTGGTGCGGGCCATGAACTCGGCCACCTGACGAGTTAGTCCGCCTCCCGGTGGCGATGGGAGGTCGGATTCCCTCGGGGTCTGTGCGAGCGCTTCAAGCCCCAAAAGGGCGGCGGTCCCGCTGACCGCGGCAGCTTGGGCGAACCTCCTTCGGGTAATCTGCCCCCCGCCCGGGATTGCAGGCGGATCAGTCCGCAGAACCATCTGGCACTCCTTCGAGACAAATGGCCAAGCTCGCGACCGGGGCCGCAAAAGATCGGTCCGCGATCGCATGAATCCGGATCGCTCTCGCCCTGACCCGCCTTTGCCTCTGTCAGTATCCCCGTTGAGTGGAGAGGTCAAGCATTATCTGGGGAAAGCAGTCCGGAATGTGGCCGGGAATAAGATTGATGTGTTGATGATTTCGCGCATAATGGGAGTTAGCCCGACGGAGGCTCAGAGGGGGTCCCCATCGACCGGTCCGCCCAACGTCTTCCAGGAGCTCATCATGTCCCATTCTCCCCACGGCTCCGTGTTGCCCGATCGGCAGGGGTGGTTGCAAGGACAGCAGCCGGTAGTGCCGGCAGTCCACTCGAAGGAGCACCGCGAGCCTTGCGCGCCCGTTGCGGAAGCCCAGAGTGCGCTCCTGACCGAGGACCAGCGACTCGAAACTGCCCGGACCGGCGGGGCCGACAATCGGAAGACCGAAGCGAAGGGGACCGCGAACCTGCTCAGCCCGCCGCAGAAGCTGCCCGTGCCTGCGCCGCGATCCGATACGGAGGTCCAGACGGTTCCGTTGTCCCCCTCGGCGCCGGCCAGCGCCACCGTCGCACCGCAAGCCCATCCCTATGCTTTCCTGGCCCCGCCGCAGCAGCCCGATGAGTTCGGCCGGCTGGGCTTGTACCGCGTTCTGAGAGTATTGGGCACCGGCGGCATGGGAATCGTCTTCGAGGCCGAGGACACGCAGTTGCAGCGCCTCGTTGCCCTCAAGGTGGTCAAACCTGAGCTGGCGGCCCATGCGGTGGCACGGCAGCGCTTCTTCCGCGAGGCTCGCACGGCTGCTGCCTTGACGCATGATCATATCGTCACGATTTACCAGGTCGGCGAAGATCGCGGCGTCCCATTCCTTGCGATGCAGCTGCTCCACGGTGAGTCGCTCGAGAACCGTCTCCGGCAGCAGTTCCAGCCACCGGAAGGCCGGCCGCTGTCGCTGGCCGCGGCCGTGCGCATCGGCCGGGAAATCGCCACGGGACTGGCCGCGGCGCACGCGCATGGCTTGATTCACCGCGACATCAAGCCGGCGAACATCTGGCTGGAAGCGGACCAGGACCGGGTCAAGATCCTGGACTTCGGCCTGGCCCGCTTGGACAACGATGAGGAGCGTGTCACCGATCCAGGCACCATCGCGGGCACGCCGCACTACATGGCCCCGGAACAGGCTGATGGCGCACCGATCGATTGCCGGTGCGACCTGTTCAGTTTGGGGTGTGTGCTTTACTGCCTCTGTACTGGCGATCTGCCGTTCAAGGGGGCTGGTACTCTGGGCGTCTTGCGCGCCCTCGCCCTGGAGCAGCCGCGCCCGCCTCGGGACCTCAATCCGGCCGTCCCCCCCGAACTCGCCGCGCTGATCCTCCAACTGCTGGCCAAGAAGCCTTCCGACCGCCCTCCCTCGGCCCGCGCCGTGGCGGATGCCTTGGCGACGATCGCTGCTCGGCTGTCAACGGACGTCGCGATCGATCCCGATTCGCGCACGGTCCTGTGCCCGCCTGAGCCGAGAAGCCGGAGGCGGAGTGTTTGGCCGCTCCGAATTGCCGTGGCCGCCATAGCACTCTTCCTGATCACCGGCGGGTTGCTGATGGCCACCCAGCTGTTGTGGGTGGTATTTCAGAGTAACCGCGTCGCCGAAGTTTCCCTGCAACCAAAAGACCGAGTGATCCCGATCGTGCCCGCCCGGGGAGACCGTGGCCGCCGCGGGGCGTCCTGGGATCGGCGACGGTTTGGTGGCGGCTGGGAGCATTCGTGGGGCCGAGCAAGCCAGGGGTCGCGCCACCGCGATTCCTCTACAGAATTGAAGTCGGAGGACGACCCGGACTGACGGCGACGCAGCTCGGAGCCAACGGTGCGCGCGCCAGGTCGCTCCTGTAGATCTTTCCTACCAGCCGTTTCATCGCAGCGCCGGCGCTACCTCGCTGCGGGTTCAAGGCGAGTCGGTTTTCTTTGCCTTTTGCCCGCTTCCCCTCTATGCTGTTCTCCAGTTTGACGCCTTTCTCGAGGCCCTCAAAGTGGATGGTCAGCAATGTCACGACGCATCGTTCTGCTTAGCGGTTTCTTCCTGGCACTCGTCGCCCTGGTCGCGCCTTTGGCGGCGCAGCGGCCGGCCGTGCTTCGGCCTACGGTCTTCGCGATTCGCGATGCCCGCGTGATTCCCGAAGCCGGCCAAGCCTTGCCCAGGGCCTCGGTTGTCATTCGCGATGGCCTCATCGAAGCCGTGGGCCCCGATGTCAACGTCCCCGCTGATGCCTTGAGCATCGACGGCAAGGGGCTGACGGTGTACCCCGGGTTTCTCGATGGCCTGAGCAATTGGGGCTTTGACCAGGCCCTGCGTCGCTCGGAAATGGGCGCACCGGCTGCCGAGGATCTCGCCAGCGAGGCGCTCATCGCCACCAAGCCCGACAACCGTAAAGGCCTCACTCCCGAATTCCAGGTGAGCACGGCGCTCACGGTGGACGAGGATCAAGCCGATACCTGGCGCAAGATCGGCTTCACGGCCCACCTGGTAGCGCCCGACGGCGGCATCGTCGTGGGCCAGAGCGCCCACGTCAGCCTGAGCGGGGCCGCGCCGCGCGAAGCGCTATTACGCTCGCCCCTGGCTCTGCACATCTCCTTCCGCAGCACCGCGGGCAATGATTATCCACGCGCTCTGATGGGCGTTATCAGCCATTGCCGGCAGACGCTGCTCGATGCGGGCCACTATCAACGGACCTGGACTGCGTTCGAACAGGCTGGTCAGGTGGGCCGCCGGCCGCCGCTCGATCCGTCCCTGGCGGCCCTCGGCCTCGCTCTCGAGCGCAAGCTGCCGGTGATCTTCGAAGCCGATTCCAAGGATGAAATTCACCGGGCGCTCGACTTCGCCCAGGAGTTCAATTTGCGGCCAATCCTCTACGGCGGCCGCGATGCCTGGAAGGCGGTTGAGCGCATCGAGCAGGCCAAGGTGCCCGTGGTGCTCCGCCTGACCATGTCGGATCAGCCGGCGGCGCGCTTTGGCCGGCGCGGTGGAGCGCCCGCGGCGCCTCCCACGACACGCGGCAATCGGCGCAATCCCGCTCCTGGCACTCAGCCTGCGCCTGCCACCGATCCTGCTCCCGATCCGAGCGCGGCCCAGGAGGCCGAAAGCGCCCTGCCCAAGCGGGCTCAGGAGGATCGGCAACAGCGACTTAAAGAGGAAACCCACAATGCAACCGTGCTGCACCAGCATGGCATCCGCTTCGCGTTCAGCACCCAGGGCCAGCAACCTGGCGCCCAGGCCACGGATAAGTTCCGCGAAAACCTGCGCAAAGTGATCGCCGAAGGCTTGCCCGCCGACGCCGCGCTGCGTGCTCTGACGACCGATGCGTCCCAGATTCTCGGTGTGGCCAAGCAGCTGGGCACCATCACGCCTGGCAAGGCGGCACACCTGATCGTGACCGATGGCAATTTCCAGGAGGCGAACACCCGCGTCCGCTATGTCTTCGCAGACGGTGTTC
Organism: Gemmataceae bacterium; assembly: GCA_041499985.1. Lineage (GTDB taxonomy): Bacteria > Planctomycetota > Planctomycetia > Gemmatales > Gemmataceae > JBGQLF01. Next base: position 2,645 of record JBGQLF010000221.1, on the reverse strand, counting down.
GCTTCGAATACGAGGCTCGCTCGGGGCAGAGCGATGCCAAGAAGACCGCGGAGGGCACGAAGGGCGAGCGTGGCAAAACAACCGACACCAAGAAAGCGGCTGAAGCGAAGCCAGCCGAAGGGTCCAAGACGGAAGTGGCCACGGAGCTGGAAGGTGACCGGAAGCCCAAGCTGCGTACCCGTGGCAATGTCCTCATCCGTGGCGCCACGGTGGTGACGGTGACCAACGGCACGTATCCGCGGACCGACCTGCTGGTCCGTGACGGCAAGATCGCCCAGATCGGTCCCAACCTCGCCGCTCCGGAAGGAGCCGCCGTCCTCGAGGCCGAAGGCATGTTCTTGATGCCGGGGATCATCGATACCCACTGCCACTTCGCTGTCTCCGGCGGCGTCAACGAATTCTCGCTGTCGGTGGTACCGGAAGTGCGAGCCCGCGATGTGATCGATAGCGAGGACGTCCAGATCTACCGAGCGCTGGCGGGCGGCGTGACCACGGCGCGGTTACTGCACGGCAGCGCCAACGTCGTCGGTGGCCAGGATGCGGTGATCAAGCTGAAATACGGCGAGCCGGCCAGCAAGGTGCTCCTCGCCGACGCGCCGCGTGGCGTCAAGTTCGCCCTCGGCGAGAACGTCAAGCGCACCGATGGCCGCTTCCCCAACACGCGCCTCGGGGTCGATGCGGTGCTGGTCCGTGCTTTCACCGAAGCCCAAGCCTATCGCCGGACCTGGGACGATTATCAGAAAGCCAAAGCCGCCGGCCAGCCCATGGCGGAGCCACGCCGCGACCTTCGGCTGGAAGCGCTCGCCGACGTCCTCAAGGGCGAGTTGAAGGTCCATTGCCACTGTTATCGCGCCGATGAAATCCTGATGTTGCTGCGCGTGGCGGACCGGTTCGGCTTCAAGGTGCAATCGCTGCAACACGTGCTGGAAGGATACAAGATTGCCCCGGAAATTGCCGAACATGGAGCCAGCTGCTCCACCTTTAGTGATTGGTGGGCGTACAAGATCGAGGCGTACGACGCGATCCCCTTCAACAGCGCCCTGCTGCACGAGGCGGGCGCTCTGGTTTGCCTCAAATCGGATAGCAATGAGTTGATGCGCCACCTCTATCAGGAGGCGGCCAAGTGCGTCAAGTATGGCGGCATGAGCGAGACGGAAGCCCTCAAAACGATCACGCTCAACGGCGCCAAGCAGCTGGGCCTGGAGAAGCGCATTGGCAGCATCGAGATCGGCAAGGATGCGGACCTGGTCCTCTTCAATGGCCATCCGCTGAATAGTTACGCCCGTCCGGAGCTGACCCTTGTGGAAGGCGAAATCTACTTCCAGCGCTCCGACCGCCTGAAATTGGCCGTTGCCCAGGCCGCGCCGCGGAAGAGCCACGAGCCATTCAAGGCGATACCGCGCGATCCCCAGGGCAGTTACGCGATCCGGGGGGCCACCGTACATCCGGTTACGGGCACCGCGCTGGCCAATGTGATCGTGGTCGTGGAGAAGGGCAAGATCACGGCGGTGGGACCGGATGCTCCGGTGCCGTCTGGGGCCACGGTCGTCGATGCCAAGGGGCTTCACCTTTACCCCGGCATGATTGACGCTGGCACGGTGCTCGGCCTGACCGAGCTCGGTTCGGCGCGGGAGACCAACGACTTTGCCGAAGGCGGCGACTTCCAGCCCGACTTGCGCGCGAGCATCGCCATCAACCCGGATTCGGAGCTGATCCCAGTGACGCGCGCCAACGGCGTCACGACGGTGGTAACGAGGCCGACGGGGTCGATCATCGCGGGCCAGAGTGCGCTGATCAATCTGGCCGGCTGGGTACCCCGGGAGATGGCCCTGGTTGATCCGTTGGCGCTGCACGTCGAGTTCCCCGGAGCCTTCCCCGTGTTCAGCGCGGATCCCTCGGTGCCGATGCTGGGCCGGGCCATCGCCCGACGGCAGCGCGAGGAGAAGGTCCGCCGGCTGAAGGAACTATTCCAGCAAGCGCTAGCTTACGACAGCGCACGGACGCAGGCCCCGCAGAAGCCGCTCAATCCACGCCTGGATGCCTTGGTGCCCTACGCGCGCGGAGTCAAGCCGGTGGTCATCCAGGCCAATCGGCGCCAGGAAATCCTGGATGCCCTCAAGCTCGCGGAGGAGCTGAAGCTGAAGGTCATTCTGAGCGGTGGTCTCGAAGCCTGGAAGGTGGCCGAAGAACTGAAGAAGGCGCAAGTTTCGGTCATCGTCGGCCCGATCATGGCGATGCCGCAGGAGTCGTACGACCCCTATGACGCTGCCTATGCCTGTCCGGCCAGGCTGCACGAGGCCGGCATCCGTTTCTGCATTCGGTCGGCGGGTTCGAGCAATACGCGGAATCTGCCTTACGAAGCGGCGATGGCGGTCTCGTATGGTTTGCCGCCGGAGGAAGGTCTCAAGGCAGTGACGCTGTATCCGGCCCAAATCTTGGGTGTGGCCGACCAACTCGGCAGCGTCGAAGTCGGCAAGCGCGCGAACTTGGTACTGGCGGATGGCGACCTGCTGCAAGCAGCGACGCAGGTGCAGGCAATCTTCATCGACGGCCGGCCTCTGGAGCCAACCAGCAAACAGACGCGCTTGTACGAGCGCTATCGGGAGCGGTTGCAGGAGGTCAAGGAGGGGAGGGCGCCGTTGGGG
>JBGQLF010000220.1:0-10062 GCA_041499985.1 Gemmataceae bacterium | reverse complement strand
CTGCATGCTAACCAGCAGGCGAGCCGCCGGCACCACGGCTCAGCGGACCGCCCCGCCATTGACCCGGATCACCTGTCCAGTGATGAACGCGGCCGTGGGAGAGACCAGCCAGCGCGCCGCGAGCGCGACATCGGCTGGTGTTCCCCAACGCCCCAAGGGCGTCTCCCGCAGCACACGTTCCTGCCAGGGTGTGGAAGCCTTCTCACCCCAAGCCGTGCGGATCCAGCCGGGTGCCAGACAGTTCACCCGTACCTGAGGCGCCAACATGACGGACAGGCTCTTGCTAAACGCCATCACCGCGGCCTTGGAGGCTGCGAACAACTGTCCACTATCACCCTCCATGCCGGTTTCGGCCTGATCCCAGCCCATGTTGAGCAGCACGCCGCCCGCCGTGGCTTTCATCCGCGCGCCGACGTCGCGCGCCAGCAGGATGGTTGCCGTGACATCGAGAGCCAGCAATTCCGCCAATTTCCGCTCAAAGGTCCAGGAAGCCGCTTCCCCGGTGAGTGTATCGGCGCCGGCATTGTTGATCCAGATATCCAGGCCGTTCCATTCCTCCCATGCCCTTTGGACTAAGCGGCGGCACTCTTCGGGCCGGGACAAGTCCGCGAGCAGAACGCGCGTGCGAACGCCCGCGGCACGGATATCGTTAGCTGTCGCTTCCGCGGGCGCGGCGTGCCGGCCGTGGATCAGCACATCCGCTCCGGCCAGGGCCAATTCGAGCGCGATGGCTCGACCGATCCCACGCGACGAACCCGTGACGAGCACCCGATGGCCGATTAGCTCCTGCCCTTGCCGGGGGATCCCCGGTTGGCCTTCACCTGCGGCCTGCGGCGGACCGGAACCAGAGGGCCCTGCCGCCGGCAAGCGCCGCAACAGTTCAGCCACCGTGGTACCGAGCACGGGATGAACGGCGTGGGGGGCAATCTCGGACAGTGGTTGGAGCACAAATCGCCTCTCGTGCATCCGTGGATGGGGCACGATCACATCCGGCTCCTGGCGTACGACATTGCCGTAGAGCAGCAGATCGAGATCGACGGTTCGTGGACCGTACCGCTCACGGCGCTCCCGCCCAAGGCTCTGCTCGATTTCCAGGAGCGCGCGGAGGAGTTCTCCGGGAGTCAAGTCGGTATGCAACTCCGCCGCGGCGTTGAGGTAGGCCTGCTGCGCTGGGGGGCCGCCCATCGGTTCGGTCTCGTGATAATTGGAGACGCGCGTGACGGTGATGCCGGCTTGTTTTTGTAGCGCTTGCAGCGCCTGGTCCAGATGCGCTCGCCGATCTCCCTGATTGCTACCCAGGGCGATGTAGGCAATGATGCTCATGTGCTCCTCCGTCTAGCCGCCAGCCTCGGGCGAGCGCGGAGGACACGCTCGCCCGAGGCTCTCGGCTAAACTCAATGAATCAGTCACTCTCTCGATACGCACCGCACAGAACTTGAACTCCGGGATCTTGCCATCGGGATCGAGGGCATCGATGGTGAGGACGTTGGCCGCCGCCTCGCGAAAGTGGAACGGGATGAAGACGCTGCCCGGCGTCACCGCCCGGCTGGCCCGCACCGGCAGCCGAATCGCTCCGCGGCGCGAGCGCACCGTCACTGAGGTGCCGTCCGCCAAGCCGAGCTGGCCCAGGTCGTCGGGATGCACCTCGACGAAGGGTCCCGGCTCCAGCGCTTCCAACGCGACGGCTCGCCGTGTCATGGTGCCGGTGTGCCAGTGTTCCAGCAGCCGGCCGGTGTTCAGCACCAACGGATACTCCGCGTCGGGTAACTCCCTGGCCGGCGCCAACGCGCAGGGCACAAACTTGCCGCGCCGCGTCGGCGTGGGAAAGCCATCGGCAAAGAGTACCTCCTGACCATCCGTGTGCTCGGGATCAGGGCACGGCCATAATTTGCCGGTACGGCCCAGGCGCTCGTAGGTCAGTCCTTGATAGCTGCTGGTCAGCGCCGCAAATTCGGCGAAAATCGCCTCGGGTGAGTCGTAGTGCATTGGGTATCCCAGCCGTGTCGCCAGCTCGCACAGCACCTGCCAATCCAGCCGTGCTTCGCCCGGCGGGGCCAGCGCCGGACGCCCGATCTGCACGCGCCGATCGGTATTCGTGTAGGTCCCTGTCTTTTCCAGGAACGACGTCGCCGGCAAGATGACGTCGGCAAACTCAGCGGTCTCGGTCAAGAAGATGTCTTGCACGGCCAGGAAATCGAGATGGGCCAGGGCCTTGCGGACCTTGTTGGTATTCGGGTCGGACAGGAACGGGTTCTCGCCCATCATGAACATGCCCTGGATTCGCCCCTCCAGGGCGCCGGCCATGATTTCCACGACCGTCAGTCCGGGCTCCGGGTCCAGTGGCACTCCCCAGGCCATCTCAAACTTACGGCGCACGCTCTCGGAGGCGACCGGCTGATAATCGGGGTAGAGCATGGGGATCAGGCCGGCGTCCGAGGCACCCTGGACATTGTTCTGGCCGCGCAAGGGGTGCAAGCCGGTGCCGCGCCGGCCGACGTTGCCTGTTAGCAAACACAAGGAGATCAGGCAGCGCGCGTTGTCGGTACCATGACTGTGCTGACTGATGCCCATGCCCCAAAAGATCATCATGGTCTTTGCTTTGCCGATGGTCCGCGCCATGTCGCGGATGGTGCCGGCGTCGATGCCACACAGCGGAGCGACGCGCTCGGGCGGATAGTCGAGCACCAGGTCGCGCAACGCCTCGAAGTTCTCGGTGCGTTCGCGGACGAACCGTTCGTTGATGAGCCCTTCACTGATCAGGACGTGCATCAGGCCGTTGTAAAAGGCGACATCGGTTCCTGGCTTGAGCCGGCAGTACCAGGTGGCCCAGTCCGCCAGCGCGGGGCGACGCGGATCCACCACGATCAACTTGGTGCCGCGCTTCGCCGCTTCCTTGAAGAAAGTGGCCGCGACGGGATGATTCGCGGTCGTATTGGTCCCCGTGAGCAGGAGCACCTCGGCATGGCGCGCGTCGCCGAAGATGTCCGTGACGGCGCCGGAGCCGATGGTCTCCATCAGGGCTGCTACCGACGAAGCGTGACAGAGCCGAGTGCAGTGGTCCACATTGTTCGTGCCCAGCGCGGCGCGCATCAGCTTCTGGAAGAGATAGGCCTCTTCGTTGGAACACTTCGCCGAGCCGAAGCCGGCCAGGGCTGCGGAACCATGCGCTTTCTTGATGGCCCCCAACCGCCCCGCGACCAGGTCGAGTGCTTCCTCCCAGGTTGCTTCGCGAAAGGCGGGCAGGACTTCGGCATCCGCGACGAGGCCGTTGGGCGCGCCCTCGCTGCTGCGCACCGCCTGCGAGAGGGGACCCTTGGGATAGAACTCGGTCCGGCGGATGAGCGGCTTCGTCAGCCGTTGCGGGTGCAAAGCGTAGTCCCAGCCATAGCGCCCCTTGACGCAGAGCCGGCCCTGGTTCACCGGACTGTCCCGGCCCTCGGCCCAGAGGATGTGGTTGTTCTGCACCTGAAACGTCAGGGCACAGCCGACCCCGCAGTAGGGGCAAACGCTCTCGATCGCCGTGGTTTGCGTGCGCGGTACGAGTGGCAGTGTGAGCGGCTTGTTCGTCAGCGCCCCGGTTGGGCACGCGGCCGCACATTCACCGCAGGAGACGCAGGTGCTCGCGCCCATCGGTTGATCGAGGTCAAAAGCAATCCGAGTTGGACTACCTTTGCCTGCGCGTCCGATCACCTCATTGGACTGGATGTCATCACACGCGCGGACGCAGCGGTCGCAGAGGATACAGGCCTGGTGGTCGACGGCGATGACCGGAGAGGAGAGGTCTTGTGGCCGGCCTGGCGCACCACGGGTCGGTGCCAGGAGGTCCAGGATCCGGGTACCGTCCTCAGCACCGAGCAAGCCGTAGCGGTGGCCCAGTGCTTCCAGCTCGCAATCGCCGGTGGTCCGCTCACGGGCGCATGGGGTCGGGTGCTCGGCCAACAACAGGGCGGTGAGCAGGCGCCGCTGTTTGTCAACACGCGCCCCGCCGGTCTGGACCTGCATCCCTTCTTCACAGGGGCGCACACACGAAGCGGTCAAAACTCGGCCGCCAACATCGACCACGCACAGGCGACACACGCCCACGGGGCGCAAGCGTGGCTGATGGCAGAGGATGGGGATATCGATCCCAATGAGGCGTGCCGCTTCCCAGATGGTCGTGCCGGCGGGGACCGAGAGGGACTGGCCATCGAGCGTCAAGTGCACTGGTTGCGGCGAAGAAGCGGCGGTATTCACGGCTGCCTCATCCATCCTCCTGGCCGAAGGCAAGAACGATCCCCAGTCAAACGGGATATCCGGCATGATAACGCCCGCAGCAGGATTGGTCTACGAAGAGCGGGTGCCGCTGCCACTGCCGATCCTCCGAGCGATGTTGGCGCTGGCAGAGGCAGTGGGGATCAGCGGTGGCATCGCCCGTGTCAAGAATCTTGACACTCCGCGCCCTGTGGCCGATACTGATAGCATGGCAACCGTTACCATCACGGCGGAGGCGCACCAAGAGGCGGAACGGTTGCCAGTGGTTATTCGCACACGCATCTACCGCCTGCTGCAACGGCTGACGAAGTGGCCAGAGGTGAGCGGCGCGAAGGCCCTCTCCGGCAACCTGGCCGGCTGGTACCGACTCCGGACCGGAGACTACCGGCTTCGCTTCCGGGTCGAGGGGGAAACGGTCATCGTGGACAAGATCGGCCACCGGAGAGAGTTCTATGAGGACTAACGGGCGTCCCAAGGTCACCCAGCCGCAGTACCGTACCATCGGGGGCCGGCGCATGGTGATTCTGGAGGAAACGGAATACCAACGGCTGCGGGAGAAGGCCGACGAGTGGGAACCCCTGATGCCGGAGCCCGACGCCCGGGGCAACTATCCCGCTCTGGAAGCGATGCGCGTATCCATCGCCCGTTCGATCCTTCGGCACCGCCGCCGTGCTGGCTTGACGCAAGTGGAGCTGGCCCGCCGGGCCGGCATCCGACCCGAGACTTTGAACCGCATCGAACACGCCAAACACACGCCCGCTGTCGCCACGGTGTCGAAGATTGAGAAGGCGCTGAAAGCGGCAGAAGTGAAAGGCGAGTAGGCCTGGCCGCGGCACCGCCTTGTCGCCATCGCCGGGCTGTCAAGCCTTGTCGTTAGGCAGCACCGTCACCCGCGGCAGGGTTCGGCGTCGGGAGGTCTTGCACTTCGGTGACATGCAAGAGCGACACCCGGGTGATCTGCTCGGCCTGGGAGGGGTTGTCGGCACTGGGCAGCCCGATCATGAGGAACCGTCGGCCCACGATGACCAGCTCGGGGTGGCGGACGTCGTAGGTCTGCCCGGTGCTCGTCACGATTCGCAGTGGCCCGAAGGGCTGCTGGCGGAGGCGTGCCTGGATGTCGTCGGCGGAAAACATGCTTCACCATGCCAGGGTTAGGGGTTAGCGGTATTGTACCAGGCAGGTCGTGGCTAACCAAGCGCTTGACAGTGGCTCGGCCCTCTTGTACACGGAAGACGGAGGCAGGTGTGCCGCCTATCAGCGTAACCGCGGTGCATGCCTGCTCGTCCATCACATTCATCAAGGGATCTGAGCCACAATCATGGCGTTACCTCGCGTCTGGCGATTGCTGCTTGTGCTTGGCAGTATCACCGTGGTGCTGGTCCTCGCCGGCAGCGCCGGCTTTTGGTGGCACCGCACCACGGGTCCCGAACACCGGCTGCGGCGGGGGCAGGAGGCGTTGCGGAGTGGCGCGACGACGCGAGCCGAACACATTGCCGCACGGCTGGAAGCGGATGGCTACAAGGAGCCGGCGCGACTCCTTAAAGGTGAAATCCTGTACCGCCAACAGAAATACGGTGAGGCAATCACCCTCTTCAGTCGGATGGAAGACCGCGGGGAACTGCTCACAGCCGCCATGGCCATTGCCGGCCAATGTTACCTGGCGCAAAAGAAACCGCACTCTGCGGCAGAGGCTTTCCTCCAGGTCCTACGCAGCCAGCCGGATGATGTCGAGGCCCATCGCGGCTTGGCCCTGATCTATGAGGAACAGGGAGCGGGGCTGAAGGCCCTGGAAGAACTACTCGCCGTGGCACGCTCGGACCCACAGGATATACAGGTCCAGTGGCGGATCGCTCGGTTGTACAAAGATCTGCCGTCTGCCAACGAGCCCGCCATCGCCGTCTATCAAGACCTCCTAATTCGTGAATTAAGTGCGTCTGACGCCGAAGCGATACGGCAGGAATTGGCCGTATGCCTGGTTCGGCGGGGAGATCATGCTCAGGCCCTCCAGATGCTGGAACGCGGCACTGCGGAGAGCGCTACGAAGCCGGCGATCCTGACGTTGCGCGCACGGTGTCTGTGGAAGCTCGGCCAGGTCTCCCAGGCACGGGCTCTCCTGGATCAGGGACTGAGGGCCCATCCGCGAGAAGCGGATCTTCTTCGACTGCGGGCCCAGCTGCACTGGGAGGCGAAAGAAACCCAGGCCGCAAGCGCGCTCTTGGAACAAGTCTTGCAGCTCGACCGGCATGATTATGCCAGCCGTGAGCTCCTGGCCCAGGCCTATGAAGTGCTCCGACGACCTGCCGAGGCGAAGGAACAACGCAGTTTGGCGGAGCGGAGCGAAGACGACTGCAAAGTGCTGGGGAAGCTCCTCGAGGAGGCTGCGAGCCGGCCCTGGGATCCTGGCCTTCACCTACGGTTAGCGGCGCTTTACGACAAGCTCGGCCAGTCGGAGTTGGCCAAGCATTGGCGCCGGATAGCGGACGCTAGCCCCGAGAGTTTCCCTCGGTAGCTGCCGTGCCTGCTGCGCTTTCGGCGCAACCATCCACGCTTCCAGTGCGTGGGCAAACCGTTTGACTCCGCATCGCAACCGTCTGTACCATGAATCCGAAGCCAGCTGCCGTTTCGAGAGGAATGTTCCACACGTTATGAGCCGTTCTGTAGAGAAGCCTGTACCCTCGCTCGCCCGCCCAGCTTCTCCCGTCCCACAGGGTCGGCGGCTGAAGGTGGTTGTGCTCCTCCTCGCCGTCGTGGCGGCGGGCGCGGTGTTCGCATGGCCGCTAGTTCGCCGTGCGCTGGAACGCAGCCCCGACGACCTGGAAGTGATCCGAAAGTTAGCCCGCGGGTATCACGACGCCGACCAGCTGGCCGAGGCCGAGTCATATTTGACGCGCTGGTGCAACTTGCGACCCGACGAAGCCGAGCCTTACAAGCTCCGCATGGAAGCGCGCCATAAGTTGGCGATTCGCGCCCCTTCGGAGGCGGAGACGCAGCGCCTCCAGCAAGAGGCGCTGGCGGACGGGCAGCGAGCCTTGCAGCTCGATCCGGAGAACGACCCGGTCGCCCAGGAGGTAGTCTGGCTCTCCCTATCGACCGGGCGATTCGAGGAGGCGGAGCGCGAGTGCCGGCGCTGCCTGAAGCGGCAGCCCAATCATCCCTGGCTGCTTTTCCTTCTTGCCAAGGCGCTCTATGGGCAGGGAGCGAACGCCGAGGCCGAGAAGATTCTTGACCCGCTCGTACGAGACCAGCCCAGGTTCCCGGACGCCCTGCTGCTCCGCGCCATCCTCTACCGTCAGGCGAATCAGCCCGACCGAGCCATTCCCTTGCTGCGACAGGTGTTGGCCCTGGGACGCCAGCACCAGCAAGAGACCCTGTATCACCTCAGCCTGGCCCTGGCCAGCACCGGGCAGACTGAAGAGGCCAAGCGTGTGATGGCCGAACGGCAGGCGCTTGGGCTTGAGAAGAATCTGGCCGATCCCGATTTCCGTGCCAACCCCGCTTTTCGCGTCTGGGCTGCCGAGATCTGGCTCGGCGCAGGCAAATCCGAAGAGGCGCTCCGGCTGCTCGACCAGGTCCTCCAGGAGGATCCCGACTTCGCACCTGCGCACCGCCTACTCGCGATTCATTACGAGAAGCAAGGCCAGGTGGACCAGGCGGCGGAGCACAGGCGGCGCGCCGGAAAGTAAATGGTGCGTAGAGACTGGTAGTATTCGAGGCGTGACCAAGAGCATGAATCCCGGCTCTCAGCGGAGGTTTTGGTTGTGCTTCGCGGCCATGTTGGCGGTGGGAATTGTCGTTACCAGTTGGATCGTATCATCCAGCACTCACGACTCACCACTTAAGACTCAGCACTCCTCACCTCAACCCACGGCTGGCTTGCCCTGGTTTGTGGATGTCACTACTGCCAGCGGCATCGACTTCCGCCACTTCGACAGCGCCACGCCGATGCACTACATCCAGGAAACGCTGGGCAGTGGCTTGGCCTGGATCGACTACGACAACGACGGCTGGCCGGACCTGTTCTGCGTCCAGGATGGCCCGATTCGACCTATCCCAACGCAAGCCTCCACCCAAGCGGGTGAGGGCAGGCATGAAGGGTCGCTGCCGACCAGCAAGCTATACCGCAACAACGGCAACGGTACCTTCACCGACGTAACCGAGCAGGTCGGACTGGCCCGCTCTGGTTTTGGCCTGGGTTGCGCGGTCGGCGATTACGACAACGACGGCTTTGACGACCTGCTCGTAACCTACTGGGGCGGTGTCGTCCTGTACCACAACGAACCGGATGGCCGGGGCGGGCGGCATTTTGTGGACGTGACCGCGAAGGCCGGCCTGCGCAACCCGCACATGGCCACAAGCTGTGCCTGGGGAGACATCGACGGCGATGGCTTGCTCGACTTGTATATCTGCAATTATGTAGAAGTGGACCTCGACATGTATCCGGTGTGCGAGCACGGCCCAAAGCGGTTGATCTATACCTGCCCACCGTTCCTATTCCCCGCAGCGGCGCACCAATTGTACCGCAACAATGGTGATGGCACTTTCACCGACATCAGCGTCTCGTCCGGAATAGCCGCCGTTACTCCGGCGCCCGGGTTGGGTGTCATCATGGTGGACCTGGATGGCGACGGCCGACTGGACATCTACGTCGCGAACGACATGAAGCCCGCATACCTATTTCACAACCAGGGTGACGGCCGATTCTCGGAAAAAGCAGTGCTCAGCGGTTGCGGGCTAGGGCCCAACGGCCGAGATATTGCGGGCATGGGAGTTGATGCGGCCGACATCGACGGCAGCGGTCGGCCCTCCCTCTTCGTCACCAACTTTCAAAACTCACCCAATATCCTCTTCCGTAACCGCGGCGGTCTGGCCTTCGATGATTGGAACGTTCAGTCTGGCCTCGGCCCGACAAGCCTCAACCGGCTTGGCTTCGGGACCGTTTTCTTTGACGCAGACCTAGATGGGCACCTCGACGTCGCCATTGCCAATGGCCATATCAACCGAAATTCGCAAGAGATTTACCTTGCCCCGTTCGCTCAGGAGGCCCAGATTTATCTGGGAAACGGCCGCGGGCGCTTCCGCGAGATCACGGCCGAAGCGGGGGAGTACTTCCGGCACAGGTACGTTGGCCGCGGCCTCGCCTGGGCGGACTACGACAACGACGGCAAGGCCGATCTCGCCTACAGCCACAACGGTGGAGCAATCGCCCTGCTGCATAACCGCACTAACACCCCCAATGGTTGGCTGCGCCTGGAACTAGTGGGCGATGGCCTGAAGAGCAACCGGAATGCCATCGGAGCCCGCGTGGAGATCGAGTGCGATGGCTCGCGGCAGGTGCGCTTCCTCAACGGCGGGGGGAGTTACCTCTCGGCGAGCGATCGGCGGCTGCTGATTGGGCTGGGTGCCGCGGACCGCGCCCAGCGCGTCACGGTCCGGTGGCCCTCTGGACGCAAGCAGGTGTTTCTGGATCTGGCGTGCCGGTGCTGGTGGCGCCTGCACGAAGGGAAGGACCAGCCTGAACTGGTGATTCCCCGGCCTGCCGGCTGATCGAAGATACATGTCATCCGAGATGGCAAACCGAGAACGTTCGTCGATTGCGGTGGGCCTTCTCTATCCGCCATCGACGGACGCCCGCGGGTCACGTCCAGAGAAGAGCGTGCCCGTAGCCGGTCCGGCATCCTCGGCGGGCTGGCGCCAATGCCTACCCAACTCCTCAACTCCTCACTCCTCTGATCTCAGCAATTTTTTTGTTGACAGGCGCTCATGCGTGCCTTCCAATTATGACCCGATGTCTCCCTCCCTCGTGCGGGAGGT
>JBGQLF010000219.1:0-10070 GCA_041499985.1 Gemmataceae bacterium | reverse complement strand
CGCACAACCGGCAAGGCGGCCACGGTTGCCGCGCCTCGTTCTGTTGCAACGCTCCCCTAAGTGCGAGTCAGGGGAAAACAGGGCCACCCTCTCTTGCGTAGTCAGGTTTGCGAGCCAAAGGGATTGTCTTCCCCAGGGAAGCAGGACGCGCTCAACCGCGCGCAAAAAAGTGCAAGAGGCTTACGGGTCGCCAACTCCAAGACTGCGACCTTACGGGTATTGTAGCATGTGAGGACACGCTTTCCAGTAGTCCCGGGCCGTAATTAGGTTGCTATGGTTTAGGAGCGGCAATTGCATGGTAGAAGTAAGATGCCGATCAACGTTCTCCTCGCATGTCGGACCCTGGATCATCAATCATGAACAACGGACATCAGACCCGCGATCTCACGCCCCGCACTCTCGACCTCGGACCCCGGACCGTCGCCATGTCCACTCTGCGAACCACACGTGGCCGCTCGCTGCCTCTGGGGGCAACGGCGCTGTCCGATGGCGTCAACTTTGCCTTGCTCTGCCGGCACGGCACAGCGGTTTGGCTGGTCCTCTACCCGATGGAGGGCAAGGAACCCCTGGCCGAGATCGCCCTGCATCCGCAAAAAAACCGCACCGGCGACCACTGGCACGTCCTGGTCAGTGGCTTGCCGCCGATCTTCCGCTACGGCTGGCGCGTCGACGGCCCCAAAGGCAACGGCCATCGCTTCGATCCAACGGTGGTCCTGCTTGATCCGGCCACCACCGCCCTCTCCGATGGGGCAACCTGGGGACTTTCGCCCGAGAAAAACGGCCGCGGTTCCGTCCGCCGCAGTGTCTTCATCCGCCGGTCGTTCGATTGGCGCGAAGACATGCCGCCCCTGACGCCGCTGGAAGACTCGATCGTGTACGAACTGCACGTGCGCGGCTTCACCTGCCATCCGAGCTCCATGGTGGCGCGCCCCGGCACGTTTACCAGTCTCATCGAGAAGATTCCTTATCTCCAGTGGCTGGGCGTGACCGCGGTCGAGCTGCTGCCCATCCACGAGTTCGACGAGAGCGATTGCCCGTTCACCAATCCCCACACCGGGCAAAAGCTGCGCAATTTCTGGGGCTACAACAGCGTCGCCTTTGCCGCTCCCAAATCGGCCTATGCCAGCAGCGGCGACGAACATGGCCAGGTCAACGAGTTTCGCGAGATGGTCCGAGCCTTTCACGCTGCCGGCATTGAGGTCATCCTCGATGTCGTCTTCAATCACACCGGCGAAGGCGACGATCGTGGCCGGGTCTATTCCTTTCGCGGCCTGGACAACGAACTGTATTACATGTTGGGTCCAGGCGGGACGTATTTGAACTTTTCCGGCTGCGGCAACACCGTGAACTGCAACCATCCGGTGGTGCGGCACCTGCTCATGACCTGCCTGCGCTTCTGGGTGGCCGACATGCACGTCGATGGCCTGCGCTTCGATCTGGCGTCGCTCCTGGGCCGGGATTATCAGGGCAACGTCTTGGTCGAGCCGCCGGTCGTCGAGCTGATCGCCGAGGACAGCGTGCTGGCCGATACCAAGCTCATCGCTGAGCCGTGGGATGCGGCCGGGCTGTATCAGGTGGGCCGTTTCCCGTATGGCCGGCGTTGGTCGGAATGGAACGGCCGTTACCGCGACGATATCCGCCGCTTTTGGCGCGGCGAACCGGGCACGGCCGGCACCCTGGCGACGCGCCTGTGCGGCAGTGCCGACCTGTACGAAGGCTCCGGCCGCCGGCCGGGGCACTCGATCAACTTCATCACCTGCCATGATGGGTTCACCCTGTGGGACCTGGTGTCGTACAACCACAAGCACAACGAAGCCAACGGCGAATACAACCGCGATGGCATGGACGACAACCTGAGTTGGAACTGCGGCCTCGAGGGACCGACCGACGATCCGGAAGTGCTGAACCTGCGCCGCCGTCAAGCCAAGAACCTCATCGCCACGATGCTGCTCTCGCAAGGCGTGCCGATGCTGTTGGCCGGCGATGAATTCCTGCGCACGCAGCAGGGCAACAACAACGCCTGGTGTCAGGACAACGATATTAGCTGGGTCGATTGGACCTTGGCGACCAAGAATGCGGATTTCCTCCGCTTTGTCCATGAGATGATCACCTTGCGGAAACGGCATCCCGGGCTGCGGCGGCGCAAGTTTTTCCGGGGTACCGGTCCGGGCGGCGACCTTGAGCCGGATGTGATCTGGCACGGCACCGAACCAGGCTGTCCAGACTTCTCCGCGAACAGCCGGACGCTCGCCTTCGCCCTGGACGGGAGCCAGACCGGCCGAGAGCCGGACCGCGATTTTTACATCGCCTGTAACGCTTGGTGGCAGCCGCTCTCCTTCCGCATTCCGCTGTCGCCTTCGGGCCGGCCGTGGCGGCGGATCGTGGACACGGCCCTGCCCGCGCCGGCAGACATCGTGCGCCCGGACGAAGGGCCGCACGTGCCGGCCAATACGCCGTATGCTTTGGCGCCGCATTCTCTGCTGGTGCTGATCTCGGATGTGTGAGGAACCAACTTGGTAAGGGAGGAGGCAGCCGCTCTCGTCTGGCGTAAGGTACAGACGAGCGCGGCGCGGCCATTTCTGGAGTGGTCGTTTTTCGGGCTTGGCATATCTGCACGAGGTGGTTGCTTCCACCGTCCTTCGCTGTTACGCTCAGCAGTGAGTGGTCCGAATGGGGATTCGTAACCCAAAGAAAGAGGAAGGAAGACAGATTCATGCCTGAACGGAAGAACTCTGTCCAGAAACCCGTGCCCCCTCGGACTTATACCGTCTACTTCCTCGAAGATGAAGAAGTGGGGGGATATACCGCTCACATTCCTGCACTGGGCATCGTCACCGAAGGGGAAACACTAGCAGAAGCTCGGGAAATGGCAAAGGACGCCATTCAGGGGCGCATTGCCGTTCTTCGCGAGCTCGGCCAGCCTCTGCCCGAAGACGTGAAGCCCGAACAGGTAGAGGTTGAACGGTGAGCAAAAGGCGCGGTAGACTGCCGGCCTTGCGAGCCGCAGACATCATCCGGGTATTACTGCGCAACGGTTTTCGTGAATTGCGCGTGACCAAACACCGGCACTTCACGGACGATGCCGATCCTCCCCATGTCGTCACGGTTCCCTACCACCGTCGTTCTCTGAAGCGCAACACCCTGTATAGCATCATCCGGCAGACTGGCTGGACTATCGACGAATTCTTGCAAAAGCTCTAGCGCTTGCCTCTTGAGGCGACACCCATGAAAACCTCCACCGCCATCGCGAAAATCCTGCAAGCAGAAGGTTGCGAGTACCTCTTCTGCTTTCCCGTCAATCCGCTCATCGATGAGTGTGCTCGCCTCGACATTCGCCCGATCGTGACGCGCACGGAACGCACCCTGGTGAACATGGCCGACGGTTACTCGCGCGTGACCAATGGCCGGCGTCTTGGAGTGGCGACGGTGCAACACGGGCCCGGTGCCGAGAACGCCTTTCCCGGTGTCGCCCAGGCCTTCGCCGATGGCTCGCCGCTCTTGTTCCTGCCCGGTGGCAATGCGCGGGCCCGTGGCGACATCATGCCCAACTTCGACGCCGCCCTCAATTATCGCGAGATCGCCAAGTGGTCCGCTCGCATCCAGGAGCCGGAGCGCGTCGGCCCGATGCTGCGCCGGGCGTTCACCCTGTTGCGCACGGGCCGACTAGCGCCGGTCGTGCTCGAAGTCCCCATTGATGTGGCCAGCGAGGAAGTCGAAGAGTTTGCCTACACGCCGCCCCAACCAGTCCGCGCCAGCGGCGATCCGGGCGATGTACGCGAAGCCGCCCGCATCTTGTTGCAAGCGCAACGGCCGGTGCTGCACATTGGCCAGGGCGTCTTGTGGGCGGAGGCGTGGCAGGAGCTGCGCGCCCTCGCTGAGTTCCTCAACGTGCCGGTGATGACCACGCTGCCCGGCAAGAGTGCCTTCCCGGAAAACCATCCGCTCGCCCTGGGCACCGGCGGCTACTCCGGCACGGCGATGGTGGACCATTTTCTGCGCCAGGCCGATGTCGTTTTCGGCATTGGCTGTAGCTTCACCACGACGGTCTTTGCCGCACCGATTCCGCACGGCAAGGTCGTCGTGCAGGTCACCAACCAGGAGGCTGACCTGAACAAGGATTGTGCTGTGGACCACGCTATCCTCGGGGACGCCCGCTGCGTGTTGCGCCAGCTCCTGGACGAAGTGAAACACCAGGGCGGAGCGCGCGATGGTGTGGTCGTGCGCGAGATTGCCGCGGTGAAGGAAGCCTGGCTGGCGCAATGGCGGCCGAAGCTCACCTCGGACGAGATACCGATCAATCCCTATCGGGTAATTCATGATTTGATGCACATCGTCGATCGCACTCGGACGATCATCACCCACGACTCCGGCATGCCGCGCGACCAGCTGGCTCCGTTCTGGGAAACGCTGATCCCGCGCGGCTACCTCGGTTGGGGCAAATCGACGCAGCTCGGCAGCTCGCTCGGCTTCGCGTTGGGGGCGAAGTTGGCGGCTCCCGATAAGTTGGTCATTCATTTCCTGGGCGACACGGCACTTGGCATGTGCGGCATGGATCTCGAGACGGCGGCACGCGAACGCATTCCGATCCTGACCATACTCGTCAACAACGGCACCATGGGCGGCTACGAGCGCTACATTCCCGTGGCAAGTCAGAAATACCGCAGCCGTTACCTGACCGGCAACTACACGCAGGTTGCCGAGGGGCTTGGCGTCGTCGCCGAGCGCGTGACGCAACCGTCCGAGATTATTCCCGCGCTGCGGCGGGCCCTCGCCGTCACGGCGCCGGGTTCCAATCCCGCGGCGGGAGAAGGACGGCCGGCGCTGGTGGAGTTTATCACGCGCGAAGAGACGCAGATCTCCAAGCCGTGGTGAGGCAAGGAATCACGGAGCATGGGGGAACAGGAACAAAGGGTGCGCCAGCCCCGCTCTCGAACGCTGAGATGCGGGTGCTATCGAGTTGTTGCGGATGGGATCTGGCGGTGCCGTAGCCGCAAGCGTCTCGCTTGCGCGTTTAGGACTGTCCCCAGCTCGCAAGCGGGACGCTTGCGGCTACGGATCAACGCCCGGAAGAACGCGACTTTCTTTGCGACGCCGGGGAAGTTTCTTGTATCTTGCCGGTCCGGAGGTCAGAATCAGGCGTCCCGTAGCCGCAAGCGTCTCGCTTGCCGGCTGACGACGTGGCTTGGTCACTTTCCCACCCGGGGCACTCATGGCGCAGCGAGAGACCATCACGCGGCGCAACTTACCGCACTGGTACGTCCCCGGCGCCATGCACTTTGTGACGTATCGACTCGTGGGGACCATTCCCCTGGGCATGTTGCAACAACTGCGCACGCAGAGGGAAGCACGGATCAAACAGCTTCCCCCTGCTGACACGACACCTCGCCAACACCGGCTACAGGCGCACAAACTGTTCTTCGCCGCTTACGATCGCTATCTCGACCGGACTGCGACGATCGATTGGCTGGCTACGCCGTCCGTCGCCGCCTCGGTCCGCGGGAGTCTCCATTATCACAACGGCATCAAGTATCATTTGCTGGCGTACTGCGTGATGCCCAATCACGTCCATGCGTTGTTCCAGCCGTTTGATCAGTGCCTGAGTCCTGAGGAAGCAGACGTGGAGGACCAAATCCTTTCGGATGAGCAGGTCGATTCCCTCAGCCCGCTCGCGGAAATCATGCACAGTTTGAAGAGCTACACGGCGCACCAGGCCAACGATCTGCTGGAGCGGTCTGGCCAGTTTTGGCAGCACGAATCGTACGATCACTGGGTTCGCGACGAGGAAGAACTCGAACGGGTGGTGAACTACATCGCCTGGAACCCCGTGAAAGCAGGACTGGTCGAGCAGCCGCACGAGTGGTTCTTCGGTTCGGCACACGACCGCTTTCTCCACGATGGCTCGCGGGAGGGCTACCTTTGCGCGCAGACGAAGAAGACGCAGGAGCGATCGTAGCCGCAAGCGTCCCGCTTGCGCGTTGCCGACGGCCCCAGCCGGCAAGCGAGACGCTTGCGGCTACGGACCAGCAACGCAGGAGCGATCGTAGCCGCAAGCGTCCCGCTTGCGCGTTGCCGACGGCCCCAGCCGGCAAGCGAGACGCTTGCGGCTACGGACCGCCCGCGATTGCATCCCTGAGTTCCCTACCATTCCGCTGAGTGCCGTGCCATTGCTAATCTCATTCTCGAAGCGCACACGCTGTTCCAGATAGGAGGCTCGTCATGGAGATTGCCACGACGGGCAAAGTCGTCGTCGCGGCCAAGATCGAGAACCTGGCCGACTTGCTGAAAGCTCGTGATGGCAGCTTGCCTACCGAGCAGGTGCGCCGCGTCGAAGTGAGCGATGCCCTCGTGGACACCGGCGCGACGATGCTCTCCTTGCCTCGCCGCCTGATTCAGCAGCTTGGACTCCAGCGCCATCGTACCCGTACGGCCAGGACGGCTGCCGGGACGATCGCGTTCGGCATTTACGAAGCGGTCCGACTAACGGTTCAAGAGCGTGACTGCGTGATCGAAGTCGCCGAAGTGCCCGATGATTGCCCGCCGTGGATCGGACAGGTACCGCTGGAAATGCTCGACTTCGTAATCGACCCTGCCCAACGGCTCTTGATCGGCAACCCGGCACACGGCGGCGAGCACATGATCGAGATGTACTGAAGAACAACAGCATCTTCCTCATTCCCACGCTCCGCGTGGGAATGCCCTGCTGCGACGCTCTGCGTAGCGGATCGAGGGCAGCCTCCGGGGCTCACGCACGGACCCCAGACAGGACGCGGAGCGTCCCGGCAGGGCGTTCCCACGCGGAGCGTGGGAACGAGGCAATCTCCCCTCTGCCATCGACTGCCGCCCCCGCAACTCTTGCCACGCTTTCCAAGACTCTCATCTTTTCTCAAGAGTTTTATGTTGACAACGGCCCTGTGAACTGATAATTCGGAACGAAACGTTGCATTTGGTTAAAGGTTACGTTCCTTGAAACGGCTGCAACGGTGACCGCTGTGGGTCCTTAAGGACCTCTCGCCCCACACAGACGGACGCCCCGGGTCAGGTCTTGCCACTAGCCTTTCGGGCCGGTGCCTTGTCCTGTGCTCGTAGATCACTTTGGTGTTTGTTCCGTGCATCGTCAGGTATTGGCTAGGTACAGGTTCTGCTTGGCGCATCACTCACGCGTAATGAGGTTCATCATGTTCTCCCGCGGCGCACTCTTTGTCGCATTGGTCTTCCTTGTTGGGGTCTTGGTCGGATGTGCGGACCAGTATTCCGGGCGGATGGGAGTCAGCGGCGGGGTCAAACTTGAGGGACAACCGCTCAAGGCTGGGTCGATCACGTTTGTGCCGTTGGAAAAGGAGAATCAAGACACCAAGGGCGGAGCAGAGATTAAGGACGGGAAGTACAGTATCCCCGCGAAGAGCGGGTTGAAGCCTGGACAGTATTTGATTCAGGTGACCTCTGGGGATGGCAAGACCCCGGCTGCCGGTGAGATGCCTGGTCAACCGGGCGGGTCCACGAATATTGTGTCCGTGGACCTGATCCCGGACGAGTATAACGTCAACTCGCAGCAGAAGGTCGAAGTCAAGTCGAAAGGCGACAATAAGTTCGACATCGATATCCCCCACATGAATCCAAAAGCCAAGAAGAAGCGATAGCCAAATCCGGCCCGCTTGGTGCAGGCCGCCGGTCGTTCCGGCTTTATTTCGTTCTATCGCTTATATGCAAAGAAGGAGGATCTGGGATGCGGCGCAAAGTTCGGCACGGATTCACACTGATCGAGTTGTTGGTCGTCATTGCCATCATCGCGGTTCTGATCGGCCTGCTCCTGCCCGCCGTGCAGAAGATCCGCGAGGCGGCCGCCCGCATGTCGTGCACAAACAACCTGAAGCAGATCGCTTTGGCGAACGCGAATTACGAGAGTACCTACCAGTCGTTCTTGCCCGGAGTGGGCAAGAATGGGTGCTGCTGGGGCACCTGGATGATCCCGATCCTGCCCTACATCGAGCAGGACAACCTCGGCAAGATCTATGTCAACTTCGGCGGGCTGGATTACTCGGGGCCACGGTATTCTGCCGGCGTGAACGCTCAGATCTCCAGCACCCGGCTGAAATCGTTCACCTGCCCGAGCGACGATCCCCAGGTCTGGGCTGGGAATAACAATTCAACCAAGCACAACTACGCTCTGAACGCTGGGAACACCACGTTATTCCAAGTGCCCCTGCCGCTCGGGTGCACTGTCGGGAAAGCCGGCTGTACCCCGTTCCTGGGAGCCCCGTTTGGCTTCTATGAAAACTCCGATCTCAACAATGACTCGACCTTCCCGTACAACGCGCCTGCCCCACCTGCGGGTCCAAACGCGGCTGTTGGGAAGATGGGCCGACCGCGCAAGATTGGGGAAATCACCGATGGCACCAGCAACACGATGCTGGCGTCCGAGGTCCTTCAGGGCCGCGGGGACGACCTCCGCGGGTATACCTGGTGGGGCGGGGCGGCCGGGTTCACCGCCTACTACACCCCCAACACCACCTCGCAAGACGTGGTCACCGGTGGCATCTGCACCTCGCTCGTCAGCCCGCGGATGCCGTGCACCACGACTTCCACGATCACCGCCGCGCGGCTGATGAGTGCCCGTAGCTCGCATTCCGGCGGGGTGAACGCTTCCATGTGCGACGGCAGCGTGCGCTTCGTCCAAGATAGTATCTCCATCGTTGTCTGGCAGGCGCTCAGCAGCGCCCAAGGCGGCGAAACGGTTACCAACCAGTAAGGATTCTTCTCCCGAACTTATCCACGAAGGACACACAGGAGCACGAAGGAGGAGGGATCCCTTCGTGCTCCTGTGTGTCCTTCGTGGATCCTTGCCATGTCCCTGGCCAAACGTTGACTCGGTCCCATCGAGCGGTCATCATACCACGGAGCCTGAATTCTGCGTTCTTTCCCGGCCGCAAGAGCCCGTGACCTCGTGGAGGAAAACCAGCATGAGCAAGTTGAATCGAAGAGAGTTCGCCAAAACCGCGGCGCTCGCCGGTGTGAGCACGGCCCTAAGCAGTCGCCGGGTCCTGGGCGCCAACGACCGCGTCCGCCTCGGCTTCATCGGCCTGGGCAATCGCGGTGATCAGGTGCTCGACGCCTTCCTCGTGCACAAGGACGCCGAGGTCATCGCGATCTGCGATCTGTATCAGCCGTACCTCGACTTCGCCGCCAAGAAGAGCGGCAGCAATCCGAAACCCTACCACGACTACCGCCAGCTGCTCGACCAGAAGGACGTCGATGCCGTGGTCATCAGCACGCCGGACCACTGGCACGCGCTCCAGATGATCCACGCCTGTCAAGCGGGCAAAGATGTGTACGTGGAGAAGCCCCTGTCGCTGTGTGTCGTCGAAGGCCGCAAAATGGTCGAGGCGGCCCGGAAGCACACGCGCGTGACGCAGGTCGGCATTCATCGCCGGTCCTCGGCCTTCAATAAGGAAGCGGCCGAATTGGTGCGCCAGGGCGCCATTGGCCAGGTCACGGCGGCGCGGGCGTTTCATATTCAAAACGAATGGCCCAAGGGCATCGGCAATCCGCCCAATGAAGATCCGCCGCCGGGCCTCGATTGGGAAGCCTGGCTGGGACCAGCGCCCAAGGTGCCCTATAACAAAAACCGTACGTTTTATCGCTTCCGCTGGTTTTATGATTATTCAGGTGGACAATTGACCAATTTTGGCGTCCACTACCTGGATATGATCCATTGGGCGCTGGGACAGGATGCGCCGCTGGCGGTGACGGCCATGGGCGGTAAGTTCGCCCTCGCCGATAACCGCGAAGTGCCGGACACGCTCGAAGTGCTCTGGACCTATCCGGGCAACACCCTGGTGACCTTCTCGCAGTTCAACGCCACGGCGCCGGCAGCCAGTGCCCGACGCGCCGAGATCGAGTTCCGCGGCACTAAGGGAACCTTGTACGTGTTCTCCAACGGCTACGAAATTGTGCCCGACGAGATCACGCCCAATGAATTCTTCGCGCGCACGCCGCTGGACCGGTCGCTGGAGCGCAGCTATCGCAAGGGCGCCAAGGCGATGATCGCGCCGCAGAAAGGCAGTGGCGATGCT
>JBGQLF010000218.1:0-10094 GCA_041499985.1 Gemmataceae bacterium | reverse complement strand
CGTCGGGCTCAGGTCAAACCGGCCCCTGTCAAATATAGGTCAGTGGACCAGAAAGTAAGTCGTCGCCGTGACCGCACCCAGGAGGGTCATCCCGACCAGCGTCAACCAGAGCAAGGTGCCGCGCCGCTGCGAGGTCGGCGGCTCTGGAACCGGCTTGGGCGGCAGGCCTGGCTTGCCGGTCTTGGGGACACGGAGCCGCTTCGGCTTGGAGCGTTTGCGCGCCAGCCTGGTAGTATCCCCAAATTCAGGATAGGCGGTCAGCGGCCGAAATCCGCCGTTCGGCGAATGGCCGGCCTCGACGGTCTTGGCGATCCGGCCCTCTTGGAGGCCTTGCACAATCTGCTGCGTCGTGGCCCGGGTCTTGCACCAGCGCCCTTCGCGATTGCGGTAACGCAGGTACCAGATGTTGGGATTGCCGTTGCTGCGAGCGGGCTCGTTCGTCGGCGCTTCCAGATCGGGTCGGGTCGGTTGGGCGGGCGCGATCAGGCGGGCACGCACCAGCGGATCTTGCAAAGCCAGGTCCGGATCGACAAAGCTCGGAACCAGCGCTGCCAGCTCGGAACGCTCGAGATCAACAATCAGCTCGCTGGCGGTCTGATAGCGGTCGTTCGGGTCACGGGCCAGCATCTTGGCCAAGATACGCTCCAACACGTCCGGCACCGCCGGATTGATGCTCCGCGCCGGCTGATACTTGCCCAGGTCCTTCTTTTCGACGATTTCCAGATGGCTGTCGCCTGGGAAGGGCACCTCCCCAGTCACCAGATGGTACAGCGTGGCACCGAGGGCAAAGATGTCACTCCGCCCATCGGCGAACTTGGCGTTCATCGCCTGTTCGTAGGGCATGTAGTAGGGCGTGCCAAACCCCTGGCGCGCCGCCGTCAGATGGCTGGCTTCGTCGGTGCGTTTGGCCAGACCGAGATCGGCGAGCTTGGACACGCCGGATTGGGTCAGGAGGATATTATCCGGTTTGATATCGCGGTGCACAATATTGCGCGAATGGGCGTGTTCCAGCGCTCGCGCGACGTCCAGCGTAATGTGAACGGCGTCACCCACGGCCAGCCGGCCAAAGCGTTCGAGAAGGCTGTGGGCACTGGGACCGTCCACGTATTCCAGGACGAGGTATTGTTTGCCGGTCGTCGCATCCTGGCCGGTGGTGATACTCCGAACAATATTGGGATGGTCGAGTTGGGCGACGCTGCGCGCTTCACGATAGAAGCGCTCGATGTAGGACTGATTGCTGGCCAGATGGTCGGCCAGGACTTTGATCGCCACGTGGCGGCGCTGTCCCTCATGGTAGCCCAGGTAAACCGAGCCCATGCCGCCCTCCCCCAGACGCCGCAAGATGCGGAAGTCACCCAGGTTGCGCGGATCGTAGCCCGAGCCGGCGGGCAGCAGGTCCACCTGATCTTGGGCCGGGGCGCCGGGGCTCTCCGGTGTCGTGAACTGGCGTGGGTTGGTGGGGCCGGGCGGACCCGGCATCGCTGCATCCAGCCGCGTGACTTGAAGGGCCTGCCGCAACTCCAGGGCCTGATCCGAGGTGAGCAGCTTTTTATCGACGAGCGTCTTGAGCAAGTCGGCCGGTTGGCCCTGGGCCTCGGCCTGAAGCACCGCTTGAAAGGCCTGCTTGACGCGCGCACGATCCACGCCATACCGAGACACGGCCAAGGCGGCAGCGTGCTTATCGCACTCGGTGGGCATGGACAGCGCCCTCAGCGGATCCCCCAGTTCCCGATCATCCAACTCTCGAAGGAATACTCGCAGTGTACCGTCCCGGCGGATCGATCGCAATGATATTTGCGCCAAGCCGTTTGCCCGCAAGGGATGCAAGTCTGGCGGTCCTGCCTACGGATTGAGCAGAACACGCCCGTACGGTCCCTCTTCGTCGCCCTTTCGGGAGGTCTCTTGCGCCCACGGCGCGGTCAATTGACGTTGCGCGCGTGCGAGACGTAGGAAGCGGACGCGAACGACCTCGGTCTGCTTCCAGGCAGAGGCCAGCAACTGGGCCACTTCCTCCGCCGTGGGTGGGTATTCCTCGGAAGCAAGCACCCATACAGTACCGAGCTCGGCAAGCGCATGCAATGGGCTACTTGCTCGAAGTTGCGCTTTCACCAAATTCAGGCTCTCCCACGGCAGCGGGTTGCTCTCGGGTACGGCCAACCGTTCTGGTTTCGGGCCAGGAAGCGTTAACGGACCGTTGTCGAGGCAGGTCTCCAATTGACACGCCGCCCCATCCGCCCGCAGGCAGCTGTGGAGCTGCTGAAGCACCCGCCGGACGAACGCGTGCCCCGGTCCGCCCGACTGCGAGCCCTCTCCGACGAGGGTACGAGCGGCTTCGTCGAGCCCGATCGGCGTAACGACGAGGCGGGCCCGCTCCAGGAGGAACCCCCGCGTCAACTCCGGCCGATGTTGACTGTGCCGGCGGAGAAACTCGCGCTTCTGGAGGGCCGCGCTCAGGGCCAGCCGGGCCAGGCTACCCAGTTTTTGCAGAAACAGGGACGGATCGGCGCGCCGCCCCAGCACTTCGACCAGCCGGGGCAGGTGCAGTCCGACGGCCAACAGCACGGCCGGATGGCGCCGATCTACTCCCTCGGCCAGGGACACCGGCCGGCGTACCCGATCGAACACAAACGCCAACGCTGCCCCGCTCAGCGCCAGACGTGCCAACCGCACCAGCCGCGGTGTGACTGCCGGGAGAAAATCCCGCTCGCCCAGATGCCAATCGACGCGGAGCGCGGGCGCACCGGCCGTGGGGAGCAGAACCTGTTCCAGCACCGTTTCCGCCAAGTCGGACAAACATTCCAAAGGCGGTGTCCGGCGCTGGCCAGCGAAGAGGGGACCTTCGGCTAGTTCATACGCCCAGGAAGGAGGCACCTGGCCATTGAGATTGACCACCGCACGCAGCTGCGTGAGACGCAACCCGAGTTTCAACTCGTGGACAAAGTCCACAACTTGCTCACGGCTGGCGGGAAGGTCTGCCAGGCCATGTTCCGGACCATCGATCGCCACAAAGCTGCCCGCCCAGTGTCGTGCCTCTTCCACCGCGTGTAGAACATCTCCCTCGCAACCTCCCGCCAACACAGGCAAGACGCCCCCAGCCAGTTCCAGGGGAGTCTCCAGACCGGTCAAGGTGAGCAGTCCCTCCGCTTGAGCAGCGATCAAATCGCGGGTGAAAACGTGCTCCAGGGAATACTGCCGCAGCAGGATTTCGCCCGCACGCCAGGCGAGCTCCGCCGGCGCCGGACCCTCCGCGATCCACGGGGCCAGTTGCGCCGCCGCTGCCTGTTCCAGCACGGGCACAGCCGCCGTCAGAGGTGTCTCCGTCTGCTCGTGCCGGCGCTGCGGCGTGCGCGCGAAGTCCGCGAACGCTTGAGCGAGGGCTGGCTGGCCCAATTCGCGCACGACCTTCACCACCAGTTCGGCGATCTCTGCCGTGCTCGGCGTCGTTGCGGTGATCTCAGCGGCGAGAAAATGCAGAATACTATCCGTCAGTTCGCGCGCCAGGAACGCATCCGGATGGCCCAGGGTTTCCGTGGCGGCAAACAGGGCGCGGCAAATCTTGTCGGCCTCGAACGGCACCAGACGGCCGTCGCGTTTGGCAACCCAGGCAAACGGTATCAGGGAAGAGAATGGCGATGCCGTCACGACGATAGGGTCCTCCTTAACCACCAGGCGCGAAGCGGAGCTTACCGCCGCCGCAAACTTCCGTTCTTGTTCTTGGGCAGCATGGGCTGCACTTCGTGGACAAAGTCGCTGACGTCGGTAAACTCGCGGTAGACGGAGGCGAACCGAACATGCGCCACCTGGTCCAGCTTCCTCAGGTGCTCCATGAGCAGCTCGCCCAGCACCGACGCGGGAACTTCGCCGTAGTAAGAGGAATAAACTTCGCTCTCGACTTGCCGGGCAATGCTTTCGATCTGGTCGGTGCTGACCGGGCGCTTGTAGCACGCTTTTTCCAGGCCCCGGCGTAGCTTGTCCGGATCGAACGGCTCGCGCGATTGGTCCTTCTTGACGACCTTGAGCGGTACTTCTTGAACCTGTTCCACGGTCCAGACGCGGCGCTTGCACTTGCTACAGGCGCGCCGCCGCCGGATCGGGAAGCCACCCCCGTGGCTCCGCGAATCGATGACCGCAAAACCGCCCGCGCGGCAATAAGGGCATTTCATAAGACGTAGCGCCCGGGAAAAGAACCTCGACGAGCCTATAGCGCTCACGGGGAATGCTCTGGGTTCGTCCAGCACGAGTCTTTTCCGATGGCTCTTATTCTAGCATAGATGGGCAAAGACTTGCAAACCTGGGGCGCTCCGTTTTCTCAAGGGACAGCAACAGAACAGCGCATCAGCCTCCTTGCCACTTGTCACTGGCTACCGGCGGGAACAAGAGTGAAAAGCAGCAACCTGTCTTCGTGCATCTGGAACGGCGCATTATTTAGGTATATACTTTATTTGTGCTGTGAGGAAGGCTGGGAGGAGAAGGCGATGAAGAGAAAGAAGCTCGTTGAACCCTTGCTTCCGGGCCCTTACGGCCGGATGGACGCCGCCGAGCTGGACGAAGAGGTCGCCAAGTTCGACCAGGAATTCATTGCGGAGACGGCCAGGGCGCTGACCGCGAAAGAACGGGTTCGCGACCAGAAAGCGAGACGAAAGCGCGGCCGGCCCCAGGTCGGCAACGGAGCCAAGCGAGTGCTCGTCACTATTGAAGCGTCTCTGCTGCGGCGCTCGGACGTTTATGCCGACAAGCACGGACTCACGCGCTCCGCGCTCATCGCGCGCGGTTTGGAAGCACTGCTGGGGAAAAACGCCGAAACGCCACGGCCCAACAAGCGGTAAGGAATTGCTGTACTCCAATTCCTGCCCAGGCACGTCATTCGGCATCAGGGAGGCGTATCGCGTGCAACATCGAATTGGCGGAATGCCAGCGCGAGTAACGGCATCAAAGCGATCGCGCATCCTACAAGGACCAGCCAGGCGACGAGCACACCGGCCAGCCAATTGCCTCCTGTCAGCAAGTACGCCAGCACCCCGAGCAATGCCGCTAACCCACCTGCCACCACCAGCCCAATCGACTTGGCCAGCATCAGCAGCATGTGCCGGCCCAGCGCCTGGAAGTCTCCCGGCGTGGTCGCTGCCAGGCGCGTGGGGAACCACAGAAACAGGAGGTTCTCGATGCCCAGGAGCAGCGCGTTGAAGGGTAGAACCAGGGCCGCCATGGTCCCAAGCCAAGGCCCGGCCTGCCTACCCACGCCGCCAATCACCGCCAACGCGACCCACTGGAGGACACTAATGATGAGCACCGGCGCAACCAGTTGGCCGATCACCAGGGCGAAGGAGGCAATCGGTAGGGTTTTGAGGATGTCCATTCGGTCGACATCGCCGCGAAAGTCGAAGGCGATCGTGGGCGTCAAAAAGATGGTCATACCGATCACGGTGCCGGCCAGGACGAGCGGATAAGCATTTTCCTGGTTCGCGTCGGCCCGTGCATTCAGGCCGGCAACCAACACAGGGCCGAACAGAATCAGCACAAACATCAAGGGTCCGCGCGTGCGCGGCGCCGTGACCAGCTGGCGCCAGGCGATCGGGCCAATGCCACCCCACCAAGGCAAGGCGGGTAAACGGAGACGCACTTTGCCCGTGCTGCGCAGTCCCAGGGCCGCGGCTCCCCCGGCACGGACCTGCTGCAACCGGGCATACAGACGCTCACTGGCAGCGGCCGCGCTCTCAAGGTACTGCGCATCCAGCGCGATCACGACGGCCAGCAAGGTCCCATTGGCGAGCAGACCCAGGACGGTCCACTGAACCAGGTCGGGCCAAAGCCGCTCCGCCGTGAACACCTCGACAATCGGTTGCAGAGGCAGCAGGAACGCGCGGACGAGCGGGGCACGGGCCATCTCCTCGGCGAGATCGCGTGGTGGCAACTGCCAGGCATCCCGGCCGAGCGAAAGCACTGCCGCCACGAGCACGAGTGCCAGCACGAAGAGCGTCAGGCGCCGCCGGCGGTTGTAGGCTTGAACGCCGATGGTAGTCGCCAGCAGAACCAGCAGCATGGCGAGTAGCTGCACGAACCAAAGCCCGAGCACGAAACCGAGATAGCCGCCCACCAGGAAGGGCGTGCGCACGCGCAAGAAGGCTAACAGGAACACCACGGCCGAGAGCAGGCTGGTCGCGAAACCGGCGACAATCTTGTAGGCCAACAGCTGCCGCCGGCTGAAGGGGCCGGCAAACAGCAGGTTGACCTCGGCCGGCGAGAAGGAAACCGCTCGCTCGCCGGAAGAAAAAAGGACCGTGAGCAGACAGTAAGCCAACAAGGCCAGCGGGCCGTATAGACGCACGGTTGCCAGTTGTTCGGAAGTCATCTCCGGCCGCGGCGTGAGGAAAACCGAGAACAGGCAGGGAAAAACGAGCAGCAAACCGGCGCAGGCTAGGAGCGCCCCTTTGACGCTGCGCAGGTTCTTGCGCAGGCGTCGCTCCCAGCCCCACAGGCGCAGCCACAGGAGTAGCCAGAGGGCACGGTCCACGTCATTCCTCCGGGACGACTTCCACGACGGGCAACGGCTCCGAGGCTTCGGTCAGGCGGAAAAACAGCTCTTCGAGGTTCTCATGGCGCCCGCTCTCGGTGATCTGCCGGCGCAAATCCGCCAGCTTACCATGCACCAGCTGCCGGCCCCGGTGCAAGATGAGGACGGTCGTACACACGTCTTCCACCAGGGAGAGCAGGTGCGAGCTGACCATGATGGCGGCTCCGGCATCGGCCCGTTGGCGGATCGAGTCCTTCATGGTGCGGATGCCGCGCGGATCGAGCCCGGTGAGCGGTTCGTCGAGCAGGATGGCACGCGGTTCATGGAGATAGCCACAACAAATGGCCACTTTCTGGCGCATGCCGCGCGATAATTCGCTAGCCAGGGCGTCGCGTTTTTCGAGCAGCTCGAACTGTCTCAAGAGTGCCTCGGCCCGGGCGGTCCAGTCCTGGAGACGGTAGGCGCTGGCGACGAAGCGAAAGTGTTCCCAGATCGTCAGCTGGTCGAACAGCTTGGGGTCATCCGGGACATAGGCCAAGGCAGCCTTGGCGGCGACGGGCTCGTAGGCGAGGTCGTGCCCCGCGATGCTCAGCCGGCCCCGGGTTGGTGTGAGAATGCCGGCCAGGGCTCGCAGGGTGGTTGTCTTGCCGGCGCCATTGGGCCCCACCAGGCCGAGGATTTCTCCCGGTCCGACGGTGAACGTGATCCCGGTAACGGCGACAGTTGCACCGTAGTTCTTGTGATAGTCGTCAACAACAATGGACACCGTCGCGGCTCCCTCTCCAGGAAGTGTTGCCGGTTGTGCAACTTGGCATGGACACAATTCCATTCCTTCAGTGCTGTCCTGCTTGGATCCTATCCTAGCAGCGCGCCCCCAAACTGGGGGCAGGAATTCTCCTGGCCCGTAAACGGGTGAACGAGAATCGGACCGTTTCTTTCGGCCCGGACAAGCGATACAATGGGGAACCCAGTTGGGCCGAACGGTATGACCAGATCTCTCCCCGTATCTGACGTGTCCGCCCGTTGAGGAGTCATTGCCGTGTCCGAAACTGAGCTTGATCAGCGACTCAGTCGCATCACGACCCGATGGACCCTGATTTACCAGGCTCACCAGAGCCAGGTCGAGGCGGTTTCGGCGGCACAGCGGGCGCTCATGCAACGCTACTGCGGCGCTGTCTATCGCTATCTATTGGGTGCCCTGCGCAACGCGGACGCGGCCGAAGAGCTAGCGCAGGAATTTGCGCTCCGTTTCGTCCGGGGTGACTTCAAACGTGCCGATCCCGAGCGCGGCCGATTTCGCGATTTTGTCAAGACCGCCCTGTATCACCTCATCGTTGACTACCACCGGCGCCAGCGCAAGCACCCGCAACCGTTGCCAGTTGATAGCGGGCAGCTGCCCAGCGCCGAACCGGAAGAGGCGTCCTCGGACCAGGAATTCCTGGCGCGCTGGCGGGAAGAATTGCTGGACCGCACGTGGGAAGCGCTCGCCGAGGTGCAAGCACAGACCGGCCAGCTGTATCATACCGTACTGCGCTGGCGGGCTGAACATCCGCAGGCGCCGGCGACGCAATTGGCCGAGCAGCTCACGGCCGAGCGCGGCAAGGCGTTCACCGATGTTGGCATCCGCCAAATCTTGCACCGCGCACGTACCAAGTTTGCTGCCCTGCTCGTGGAGGAAGTCCGCCGCTCCCTGGAATCGTCCGAGCCGGAACGATTGGAGCAGGAACTTATCGATTTGGGCCTGCTGCCCTACTGCCGTCCCGCCCTGGAGGGGCGCGCCGGCAAATCCTGAGGAACGAAGACAGCGCTCTCAAGAATCCTTGGGTGGATGCGCCGGCGTACGCAGCCAAAGCCACCCACACCACAGCCACAATATCAGGATACAGAGCGTGCTCCACGGCGTTCCATCCTGCTTCGTCGCGAAGCGCACTGGCTGCGTCACGGCCGGGTTCGCAAATTTGAAGACAGAGCCGGACGCCGACACTTCGATCCCCAACAGGGGAAACACATACTCGGTGACTGCCAGCAGCCCCAGCACGGTCAAGATCAGGTTGTTCAGGACGCACAAGTTTCGGGGACCTACCGGCACCACCACTTGGCCCTGCGGATAAGTCCGCGCCGGCCGTGGCTGGTAATATCCTGCCGGTTCCTGCTCCAGAAGCAGCCATCCCGGCGGTAGAATCGCGATAAAAGTCGGCTCCAAATAGCGCCTCGGTTCGGTGGATAACAAGCAGAACGGCAGGGCCACGAGAAGGATTTCGTAGTACATGAAATGGAAGCAACAGAGCCAGGCGCCGAAAAGGACAAAAGCTGCCGGCGCTCCGGAGACGGCTGGTCCCTGGTCTTGCCGCAGCAGTGCCAGGCGCGTGGTGATCTCTAGCACGGCCAGGAGGAGGGCCCAGCTGGCCGCGGTGGCGAGCAATTGGTCGCGCTCGCCTGTCGGCAGGTTGAAAGGGATCAGCCAGCGACGAGGGATGCTCCACAGGTCGCGGCTGAGAAAAATCCAATTTTCATCGACGTTGTACAGAAGAGCGGCGTCGCGTCCCACGTGCAGCCAGTCGAGCCAGCTGTGCCAGCCGACCAGCGGCAAGGTTGCGACAGCCAACCCTGCGCCCGAAGCGAGCATCGCCCCGCCGAAGCGCCAACGCCGCGTCAGAAGAGGCACCAGGAACATCGCCGCGGCCCAGACCGGCTTGTAAACAAGGAGTCCCCAGATCGCTCCTCCCAGGAGCGGTCGCTTGCGCGCCAACAGCGTCCAGCCGTAGACCAGGATGGTCAGGGTCACGACGCTATTCTGCCCAAGGTTCAAGCTGTTGCAGAAACCTGGAAAGACGAGGACCGCCGTGACGGCCACCGGCCACCAGATACGCCCTTCGGTCAGCCGACGGACACCCCAGCCCGTCAGCAACGCCAGCAGGATGCCCAGGACCTGGAAAGTGTGGTACGCCGGCAGCGGCCGCAGATGGCCCAGTGGCCACATTAGCATGGCATGTATCGGCGGGTACAACGCTCCGCCGACTTGGGGAGCCGTTGCCCGTTCGAGCGCTGCGGGCGTCCAGGCGCGCTGGGTGACAAGGGTCGAGCTGAGCGCGGTGGGCCCATCGTGGGCGGCGAGCGGCAGCAGAAGCTCAGCGATTGCCGTTGCCGCGCTGGAGTCATCCTGTCCCATGAGCCAACCCAGCATGCGCTCGGCGTCATGCTGGTCGCGTTCCTCGGTCTTGCGAAGCTCCGGGGGCACCTCGTCGGCGAGCGGATAGGCTTCCCGCAAGACTTCACGTTGGTAATTGCGATGGTACAGGTGTTGGCCCAATCCCTTGGCGAGCATGCGTCCCATGAGCCATTGACCGCCGAAATCAATATTGGCGTGGCCGCTGTTGCCGTCCTTCCGCCTTGGACTGGCGAAGACATTCCAGGCAACGGCCAGCTCGATGAGGGCAACCGCGACGGCGAGGATCCACGCGAGCACATAGCGCGTGCGCGGCCGAAGGAGGAATTCTGTCGCGGAGGGGCCAGAGCGATGCATCATCCTCATTTCCAGCAGACACGCGGTTCGGTACAAATAGGAAGCTGTTTCAAAAAGGTG
>JBGQLF010000217.1:0-10124 GCA_041499985.1 Gemmataceae bacterium | reverse complement strand
TGCGCCGCGCTCGCTCCAAGAAGCAGCGCCCCATCCTCCTCGCTGAGTTAGAGCGCCGTTACCTGGCTGCTCCTTAGCCTCTTACCGGGTCGTTGAAATTTTTAGCAGTATGCTGTTTTTTTAGCATCACGGTCTCTCGAAGGAGGGGCCAGGGGCCGGGCCAGGAGAATGAGCGGATGGCCAAACCGTCCTATACGCACTTCAGTCGCCGGGAGCGGCAGATCATGGATATCATCTACCGGCATGGCCAGGCCACGGCCGCCGAAGTGCGCCAGGCGCTCCCCGATCCGCCCAGCTACTCCACGGTACGGGCCCTGTTGCGCGTGCTGGAAGAAAAAGGCCACCTCCACCATGAGTCGCAGGGACCACGCTATGTCTTTGGGCCTACGTTGCCGCGTGAGCAGGTCCGGCGGCTGGCGCTGAAGCAACTGGTGCAAACGTTTTTTGATGGCGCCACGGAGCAAGCTGTCGTGGCGCTGCTGGATCGGTCCGCCTTCAAGCTCTCCAACGCCGAGCTCGATCACCTGGCCCAACTGATCGAGCAGGCCAAACGTAAGGTATGCTCCTCCTGATGCCGGTGTACGTCCGCGCCGCGTTCCCGTCCACCGGGACGGATACGGGCTTTCCCTGTTGGAAAGTGCCCTGCCCTTCGTCCTCCCTGGACGAGGATTGGACCAGGCTCGCCTCGCGGAAGGAGATGGATGATGAACCGAGGGTTGGGGCTCGGGAAGCTGCTGCAAATCGGGTGCGGGGTTGGACTCTGCGTTGCCCTCGTGCTGGGCATTGGGTACGCCTACCGCCAGGTGGCCACCGACCTGGATCTCGGCCCGGGCAGTAACCCGTGGACCTGGCACCTTCTGTTGGAGCGCGAATTCTTTCGGGAGATCCGCTTAGACGATCAGCTGGAAGAGGCGCGGCGGCGGATGGTCATCAAGAGCTGGGTCGAGGAGCAATTGATCGCGCAGCGGATCACGCTGTTGGAGGCGGCCCACCGGTTTCGTGACCTGAGCACGGCGGATCCGCACTTTATGACTCGGTTGCGCCGGCACTTTCCGAGCCAGTCGGACGAAGAGTCCCTTTGCCGGCATGTCCTTCAACATGTCGGCGAGTCCTTGTCCAAGAGACCCAGCCAGGCTGCCGTCGTCCTGCCGCGTCTGGAGGCCGAGCTGTGCGAGCTGCTCCACCGCTACGACGCGGTCCGCTTGCTCCCGACGGTTGTAGACTAACCCTCTTCGGACCGGGACGCAGATCCCCGGCGCTCCCGGCCCCCACCCAGGGTCCTCTCCATGGATACGCCATTCCCCTCCTCCTGGCTCGCGGTCGGGCCGGGCGTTTTGCTCCTGGCAGTTGTCGTCCTCCTGGCCGCGGGACTCTTCTCCTTGGCCCTGCGACGCTGGCCCTTGGTGCAGGCCGTGATCGGTCGCGTCGTCTGGAGCGGCTTGTCCGCCTTGCTGGTGCTGGCGCTCCTGTTCCTGATCGGGTCCGCAGTGCCTTGGCCGCCAGGGACACCGGCCCCTTCTGGACCTACGGAGGCTAGCGGTCTCGAATCGAGTCCGGTTCCCGCCCCGCTGTCCGGGGGGCCGCTGTATCAATCCCCCTTCGGCTCCATCGCCGACGATATCCGCCTGATGCCGCTGGAACGTTCGCTACCGGGTGCCATAACTTCTTTGAGTGCTCCGGTGACCCCTCCACGGTCGTAGCTGGCCGCGTCGGCCTGGTTCCAACGTGGGTGGCACGCCCTGAGTCTTCGAAGGGCGTGGGGCTGCGGCGGCAGACACGCCCTTCGAAGACTCAGGGCGTGCCACCCGGAAACGAGCTGCGCGCGAAAAAATTGAGCCAATCCTCCCGGTTGTCGGCTCTAATAGTGAGAAGATCGCAACCGTCCTCGGGAGGATATCCCATGGCCAGCCGATCGGCGAACCTCCTTTATCACCTGCGCGCCGCACTGGCAGAGCAGGACACCGCCCAGCTACCGGATCGACAACTGCTCGAACGCTTCACCCACCACCAGGAAGAAGCGGCGTTCACGACCCTGGTGCGGCGCCATGGTCCACTGGTGCTCGGCGTCTGCCGGCGCGTGCTGCCCAACTGGCACGACGCCGAAGATGCCTTTCAGGCGACCTTCCTGGTGCTCGCGCGCAAGGCCGATTCCATTTGCAAGACGGAGTGCGTCGGAACCTGGCTGTATCAGGTCGCCTACCGCGTGGCGGTGAAAGCACGAGCACGCACCGCAACCCGGTCCCTGCACGAACGACAGGCCAGCCCGAGCTCTCCGGCCGATCCCCTGGCCGAGGTGACGGGGCGTGAGCTGCTGGCGGTGCTCGACGAGGAACTCCACCACTTGCCGGAACGCCTCCTCGCGCCCCTGATGCTGTGCTATCTGCAAGGTAAGACGCGCGACGAAGCCACCCGGCAGCTGGGTTGCTCGCTGAGCACGCTCAAGCGGCGGTTGGAGCAAGCCAAGGAGCGCCTGCGCCACCGGCTGGCACAGCGAGGACTGGCTTTGTCGGCAGCGCTGTTAGTGACCGAACTGGCGGAGAGCGCCGCGCCGACGGCGATTGCGGCGCCGCTGTTGGCGTCCACGGTTCAGGCGGCGCTGCCGTTTGCACTGGGGAAAACCGCAGCTACGGGACTAGTCGCTGCGCCGGCGGTTGTTTTGGCCGATGCCGTGTTGCGTGCCGTGCTCATGACCAAGCTGAAGCTCGCGGCCGTACTGCTGACAGTTGGTCTGGCCGCCCTGAGTGCGGTCGCGCTTGTGCACCAGGCATTCGCCCCAGGACCGGACGCGAACCGCGCAGCCTCCACGCCGCCCGAGCAGCCCAAAAGGAGTTTGTCGATGATCCCAGCGGAGAAGCCACTTCCGCCCGCCGCCCGATTGGAAGAACCGCAGCCGGAAGCCCAGGAGGAGATGACCGTCTCTGGCCGCGTGCTGGACCGGGACGGTGAGCCCGTACGCGATGCCGCGGTGGCGGTGGTCGCACGCCCGAAGCGCCGCTTGCGGGGAGGAGATCTTTCGGGGGAGGACAAGTGCCAGGTGTTCGGACAGGTGAAGGCGAATGACGCAGGTCGATTCCGCCTGATGGTGCCCCGGACTTCCTCGGCCCAGTTTCAGGAACTGCTCGTTCTCGCGGCGCGCAAGGGATATGGCCTCGGCTGGCAACAGTTCCATCCCGATGCGGAGCAGCCGGACGCGGTGCTGCGGCTGCCGCCGGAGCAGGTGATCCGAGGGCGTTTGCTGGACTTGCAGGGCCAACCGGCGGCCGGAGTCCGAGTCCACCTGGCCTGGGTCGGCCAGCTTCTCAACGGCGAAGTCACGGGTATCCAGTTCTGGAACCCTCCCGAGAGCTTTGCGCTTTGGCCGGGGCCGGTGACCACCGACCAGCAAGGTCGTTTCGTCATCCACGGTCTGAACCGAGAGCAGGGAGTCCAGTTGAAGATCTACGACGACCGGTTTGCGCGCCAATGGCTCCAGCTCCCCGAGAAGCAAGAGAACGAGGTCAACCTCTCCCTGGCGCCGGCGCAGATCCTGGAAGGCCGCGTCCTCTATGAGGACAGTGGCCAACCGGTGGCGCATGCCCGGCTCACGGTCTATGCGACCGACGACGATTTCGGTAGCGGAAGCTTGGGTATGGATGGGCAGGCGGACGCCCAGGGCCGCTTCCGGTTCAACCCTTACCCCGGCAACAGGCTGACCGTCACTGGGTATGCGCCGGATGGGCAGCCGTACTTGATCAAGCAGCAGGAGCTGAAATGGCCCAAGGGATCCGTCAAACAGGCGGTCGAGGTGAAGCTGCCGCGGGGCGTGCTGGTGCGCGGCAAAGTGACGGAAGCTCCTTCCGGCAAGCCGGTCGAAGGGGCCAGCGTGCAATTCCTGCCGCGCGATGCCAACAACCCCAACCGCCGCGAGGACATCGTCACCGGTTGGCAAGGCGTGGTTCTGAGTGGAGCCGATGGCAGTTTCCGGATGGCGGTGCTGCCGGGACCGGGGCATTTGCTGCTCCGTGGACCGACCCTGGACTATATCCATGAAGAAGTGGGCAACAATGTCCTCTACAACGGCAAGCCGGGCGGTCAGCGCTACTATCCCGATGGCCTGATCAAGCTGGACATCCCGCCGCGGACCGACACCCAGGAAGTGGCGGTCACGCTGCGGCGTGGTGTTCCCGTGAAAGGCCGCCTGCTCAGCCCCGAAGGCCAGCCGGTGGCCCGGGCGCTGATGTTCTGCCGCCTCCATGTGGCCTACGATTTCTCCTGGCGCTACGGAATCGAAGTGCACGGCGCCCGGTTCGAGCTGCGCGGCCTGGATCCGGAAAAAAGCTATCCGGTTTACTTCCTCGATCCCGAGAACCACTGGGGCGCGAGCGTGACGCTGTCCGGCAAGCAGACCGGCGAATCGGTGACGGTCCAGCTCCTCCCCTGTGGCAAAGCCACGGCCAGGTTTGTCGATCTGGACGGCAAGCCGCTCGCCAACTTTTGCCCGCATCTGCATATGGTCATCACACCCGGAGCAGGGCGCTTTGATCGGAGTGCCCAGGACAAGGGACTCCTGCTTTGTGACGGCAATTTCCTGGCCAACCTCGATCGGCGCAATTACTGGAATGGCCCGCGTGCTGATACCCAGGGGCGCTGCACCTTCCCTGCTCTCATCCCCGGGGCCACCTATCGCCTCGACATTCTCGAGAACGAGAAGCGTGACCTGGTGGCCAAGAAGGAGTTTACGGTTGAGGCCGGCAAGACTCTGGAGCTGGGGGACATTCGCATCCAGCCGCAACCCGAGTGAAGCGCTGGAAGCCCCGGCGGGGCTGACAATGAGAAGGGAATGCCCATAGGGCTTTTGCCTGGAGCTTTGAAAAAAGTTGAACTCGGCGACCTCATTGCCTGCACTATCAAGATAGAGGCGATCAGGCATCGACCGAGGAGTCCCGTACATGGCCAGTCGATCTTCCCATTCTGTCCTCCGGCACCTCCGCCGGCTGTTGCACGCCCCGCAGGACGAGACCTTGACGGATGGACAGCTACTCGAGCAGTTCTTCCGGCATCAGCAGGAGGCAGCGTTGGAAGCGCTCCTCGAGCGCCATGGTCCGATGGTGCTGGGCCTGTGCCGGCGTGTCCTTCGGAACCCAGCCGACGCCGACGACGCCATGCAGGCCACCTTCCTCGTGCTCGTGAGCAAGGCCGGTTCGATCGCCAAGCGCGAGTCAGTCGGCAGCTGGCTCTACGGTGTGGCCTATCGCATTGCCCTGCGCGCCAAGGCGCGGAATGCTCGGCGCCGCCTCCACGAGACGCCGCTGGCTGAGGTGCCGGAGATTCCGCAAAAGGAACCTCCTGCCCCAGACAGCGGGTGCGAGCTGTGGCCGGTACTCGACGAAGAGTTGGAGCGTTTGCCGGAGAAATACCGGGCGCCCATGATCTTGTGTTACTTACAAGGCCACACCAACGTCGAAGCCGCACGCCGACTCCAGTGGTCTCCCGGAACGCTCAAGCGAAGGCTGGCGCGGGCCCGGGAGCTGCTGCGCACCCGGCTGGCCCGGCGCGGCTTGTTGCTTGCGGGAGGAGTGATGGCAGCGGCAGCCGCGCCGCCGGCAGCGCTGGCCACGGTGCCGGCGGCTTTGCTGACGGCGACCGTCCGAACCGCGGCGCTCGTCGCGGCTGGGCAGGCGACTACGGCTGGCGTGATCTCGACCCAGGTGGCGGCCCTGATGCAGGGAGCGCTGCACGCCATGGCGCTGACCAAGCTCAAGATCGCCACGGCCTGCTTGCTGGCCGTGGGGATGCTTACGTTGGGCGTCGGCACGCTCACTCATCAGGTACTGGCCCAACGGCAGGCCGAAGTCGTCGCCCAAGGGGATCGGCCTACCGCTTTGCAGCGGGCGGAGAACAAGATCGCTCCGAGCGCCCCCGCGGACCAGCCCAAACCAGTAGTCGGCGAGCAGATGACGATCACCGGCCAGGTACTCGATGCAGACGACAAGCCGGTGGCGCAGGCCGACGTCGCCGTGCTGGGCCGGCCCAAGTCTGCGGATCGAAGTGCCGAACGGCTGTCGTGGCCGGAACTTCTGGGGCAAACGCAAACGAATGCGGAAGGCCGGTTCCGCCTGAGTGTGCCGCGGACTTCCCGCGCCCGTTTCCATGATGTGTCGGTCCTGGCTGGATTCGCGGGCCATGGCCTGGGACAGCGCCCTTTCAATCCCGATGCCAAGCAGCCAGAGGTATTCATCCAACTCGCGCGGGAACAGGTTTTGCGCGGTCGTTTGCTGGACTTGCAGGGTCAACCAGCCGCGGGGGTGAAAATCCACGTGCTGCAAGTCGTAGCTCGGTTCGCGCTGATCCCGCTGTTCCCCACGGTGTGGGTCGAGTTCCTGTCTCCCCCCCAGGGATTGCGGGCCTGGCCCGCGGTAACGATCACGGACGACCAGGGTCGATTCACCCTGCGCGGTTTGGGTCCGAATTGGACCGTGAAAATTCAGGCCGTGGATGATCGCTTCGCCCGCCAAGCGCTGGTCATCAACCCTCAGGGCCCCGAGCGCGCCTTGCTCCAGGAATACGCCCGGGTAGGGGGGGGAGGCCCCTCGTCAGTGGACCTCAAGCTCTCGGCGCGAGGACAACCCGAAGAATTCAACTGGGTGCTGACACCCGGGCGCGTTTTCGAGGGCATCGTCACCTATGCCGATACGCGCCAGCCGGTACCCCACGCTCGGCTCATTGTCTTTGCGGGAAAGAATATCTTTTCCTTCCTGGACCATACGCGTAGTGAAGGCCAGTCCGATGCGAACGGCCGGTTTCGGCTAGTGCCCCATAGCGGCGATCACTTTGTCTTCGTCACGTACCCGCCCGCTGGCGAGCCGTATCTGCCCCAGACCAAAGAGCTGCTCTGGCCCCAGGGAGCCGAGGTCAAACGGGAGGTTGCTTTGACCCTGCGGCGCGGTGTGCGCGTGCAGGGAAAGATAACCGAGACGCCCTCAGGCCAACCGGTGGCAGGAGCCAGCGTGGAATTCCTGCCACGCCGCACCGACAACCCCTTTTACGCAGAGGATGTTCTTATCCCGGAGGGGAGCTTGAAGCGGCCTGGCGTCAGTGGTCCGGATGGCACCTTTCAGATGACGGTTCTCCCTGGTCCCGGCCATCTGCTCATCAACGGCCCCACGCTGGCTTACTTGCGGGTAGAGACTAGCGAACGGCAACTCATGGATGGTCGGCCCGGTGACCTGCGCTATTATCCCAACGCGCTCCTCCCGTTGAACCTCAAGCCGGATACCGATCCGCCCGAGCTGGCCGTAACCCTGCGCCGCGGCATCGCGGTCCCAGGACAACTCGTCGGGCCAGACGGCCAACAGGTGACCCGGGCCCAGATCTACTGCCGGTCGCATATTCCGGAAGGC
Organism: Gemmataceae bacterium; assembly: GCA_041499985.1. GTDB lineage: Bacteria > Planctomycetota > Planctomycetia > Gemmatales > Gemmataceae > JBGQLF01. The sequence continues at coordinate 2,745 of JBGQLF010000217.1, read as the reverse complement.
TATGCCCTGGATCCGGCTCGGCCCATCGAGGTGTTCGACGGCCGATTCGAGATCCTGGGCTGCGATGCGGAGAAACCCCAGCCGGTATTCTTCCTGGATAGCCAGCATCAGCTCGGCGCTCTGGTCGAGCTGTCCGGGAAGCAGGCAGGTGCGGAGCCGGTGACGATTCGCCTGCACCGCTGCGGTTCGGTCCGGGTTCGCTTTGTGGACGAGAACGGCAAGCCAGCGAAGAACTTCCAGCCCCTACCAGAGCTGATCCTCACCCCCGGCGCTGGCCGCTACACGGCCCTGGCCCGCAAGGAACCGGTAGCCGACGCCATTTGGCTGACCAACCTGGACCGCCAGCGGAATGAGCCGAACGCGCGTCCGGATGCCGAGGGGCGTTTTACGTTTGCGACCTTGATTCCGGGCGCGACCTACCGGATCCTGGGAAGTGCGCCGGGCCGAGGCATCCTTGATCTCCAGACCTTCACCGTGGAGCCGGGTCAGACGCTGGAGTTGCCAGACATTACCGTGAAGACCGCAGCGCCCAAGTGAAGCACTGCCATGATCATCCACCCAGATCCGTGGACCCCCTACGAGCCCAGTGCCGACGATCCCTGGGACCTCCGCAAAGTCGCTCAATTGCATCGCCGCGCCGGCTTCGGCGCCACCTGGGCCGAGCTCCAACGCGACCTGAACGAAGGTCCGGGACCCAGCGTCGATCGGCTGTTGCAACCGCGGGCCGCGACGCCCGAAGAACAGAGCGTGCTCGACGCCTTACGACAGGGCGTCCTCGATTCGCGCGACACCGAGCGACTCAAGGCGTGGTGGCTGTATCGCCTCCTCTTCGATCCCGATCCCCTCCGCGAAAAACTGACGCTGTTCTGGCATAGCCACTTCGCCACCAGCAACCGCAAGGTGCAGAGCATTCCGCTGATGCTCCGCCAGAACGAACTGCTGCGCCGCCATGCCCTCGGCGACTTCACGGCTCTGCTGACCGAGATGATCACCGATGGGGCCATGCTTGTCTGGCTCGACGGCGCCGGCAGCAAGAAGGAAGATCCCAACGAGAACTTTGCCCGCGAGTTTCTGGAGTTGTTTACGCTCGGTCTCGGCCAGTACACCGAAACCGACATTCGCCAGGCGGCCCGCGCTTTCACGGGCTGGGTCCGCCAGCGCAACGAGAGCTTTCGCGGCGACGACAGCTTCCACTACGAGGCCGCTCAGTTTGATGCCGGGGACAAGACCTTTCTGAAGCAGACCGGAGCGTGGCGGGCCGCGGATATTGTGCGCCTTACGCTGGAGCAGCCGGCCGCCGCCGAGTTCCTCTGTCGCAAGCTGTACCGCTTCTTCATCAGCGAAACCGCCGAGCCGGGGCCGGAACTGATCCAGCCGCTGGCGGAGGAACTACGGCAGCACCACTACGCGCTGCGGCACGTCGTCGATATCCTGCTGCGCTCGCGGCATTTCTACTCCCAGGCAGCGTACCGGCAACGGATCAAGAGTCCTATGGAGTTGAGTGCTGGCGTCCTGCACACGCTGGAAGTGCCGCGCACCGAGGTCAGCTTGCTCGCCCTGGCGGTGGCCTGCGAGCGTCAAGGGCAGGACCTGTTCTATCCACCCAATGTCAACGGCTGGGAAGGCGGCCGAAGCTGGCTCAACACCTCGACCGCGTTGGAGCGTTCCAATTACAGTACCGATCTCGTTTGGGGTAATCCGAACTTTGGTCTGACGCCGTACGATCCCCTGACGTGGGCCAGGCGGCACGGCGTGACGCCGCAGCGGGCAGCTGAGGTGCTGACCGAGCTGTTACTGCAAGGCGACCAGGATCCCAAGGCTCGCGCCCTGGTGCTGCGCACCGGACACGATGGTCGCCCCGACAGCTTGCGGAAGGCGTTGCAGCTCGTGCTGCATTGTCCGGAGTTTCAACTCGCTTAGGTTCCCATCGGCCCACTAATAGGTGCCCGCGACTTCGCCGCCCGCGCGCGTGCCGAGGTTCTGGTACGTCAACACGTCCACATTGTCCGAGATAAAACGGACCGAGGCATCGGCGAGCAGGGCGTTGACCCCGCCAGAGTGATAGCTGCGCGCCGACTGCACCACGTTGCTCGCCGTCAAGCTCTGACAGGGTGCCTTGGGAATGGCGATGCAGTAATTGGAGCGATCGCCTACGAGCGTGTTGGGGGGATACAGGGTGCTGAAAAGGACATTCCCCTGCCAGGTGTTGTAATAGCGCCCGCGAAGGTCATGGACGGTGGTGTCCGTAACGAGGATAATCTCGCTCCCCATAAGGGTATTTGACGTGCCGTCCGTCACGTCCGTGATGCGCGTCTTCGAGAACGGATAGAACATGCCATTGAGCGTGGCGCCCTGGTTCAGGCCCGAGTTGCCGAAGAACGTGGACCCGGCGCATAAGACGTAATTACCGTGGAAGCCTTGCTCGTTGCCCGTCACCGTCTTGATCTTCGGATTGGCCGGGTCCGAGGGGCACATGGAACCGGGGACGATGTCGAGCCGGCCGGGGCTGTTCGACGCATTGCCATTGCTGTTGGTGGCCCAGCACATCCAGGGCGGATAGGGCTGGGTTTTCATGTAGGTCTCGATGGCGGTGGCGAGGGCCGTTTGTTCCACGTAGGGAAGAGTCTTGTGCCACCAACACCCGCGGCTGAAGTTGGGCTTGGGCTCCGGGGAGTCGACGCCGATGTGATTGTACTGCCCCGCGGGAAACACGTTGTAGGTGTCGTGGTAGTTGTGCAGGGCCAG
>JBGQLF010000216.1:0-10146 GCA_041499985.1 Gemmataceae bacterium | reverse complement strand
GTCGGGGCTGAAGGCTACGCTCTCGACCCTCTCACCGTGGCCGGGGAGTGTGAGGAGATCGGCGTGGCACTGCCGCTTGAGGTAACGCCATTCCCAGTTGCGCTGCTCGGTCGGGCACTGGTCCAGCAGTTGCTCCACCGCGCCGAGGTTGCCATCCCGCCAGTCAGCCTGCGCCCGGGCGATGTGATGGTAGTATTGCTGCTGCTCGGCCCGCTGGCGCTGGATCTTTTCTTCCTTGCGGGCCTCGGATTCAGACGCCAGTGCCGACTGCGTGTGCTCGTGCGCCTCCCGCAGCTTCAGGTTGTAGAAGACACTGACCAGCGCGCCGACCAGTGCGAGGGCCGCTACCCCGCTCGTGAACACCAGCGCCGCCACCGCCGGGCGCTGGCGGGCCCAGTGCCACGCCCGTTCCCAGGCGCTGACCGGCCGCGCCTGAATCGGTTCGCCAGCCAGCCAGCGGCGCAGGTCCTCGGCCATGCCGCGGGCGCTGGCATAACGCTGGGCAGGCGCCTTGGCCAAGGCCTTCAAGCAGATTGTCTCCAAGTCCCGGGGAATCTTGTCATTGACCCGCCGCGGCGGCCGCGGCTCCTCCCGCAGGACCTGGAGCAACATCATCCCCTTGGAGCCGCGGAACGGCAGCTCCCCCGTCAACAGCTCATAGAGCACCACGCCGAGGCTGTAGACATCGCTGCGTCGATCCGCCTGGTGGCCTTGCCCGGACGCCTGCTCCGGACTCATGTACGCGGGGGTCCCGATGATCTGCCCCTCGATGGTCAGCGTCACCTCCGCTTCCGCCCGCAACGCCAGCCCAAAATCCATCAGCAACGGCTTGCCGACCGTCAACCCTCTGCCCCGCCCTTCCTGGTCGGCCACGGACTCCCGGTACTCCAGCATGATGTTGGCCGGTTTGATGTCGCGGTGCACCAGCCCCATCTCGTGGGCATAATCGAGCGCTTCGGCCACCTCGGCCAGTACAACAGCCGTTTCCCGGAAGGTGAACTGGCGGGCTTGCAAGAACTCCTTCAGAGGCACGCCTTCGATGAAATCGGCGACCAGCGTCGGTAGCCCTTCCAAGATCGCCACTTCATGGACCGTCACGATCCCCGGATGCCGCAGTTGGGCCGCCGCGCGGGCCTCGCGGTGAAAGCGTTCCAGGTCGTCTTTGGAACTCAACAGACCCGCATGGGGGATCTTGAGGGCGACGATCCGGTCCAGCTCGGTGTCGCGGGCTTTCCAGACCGCGCCGAAGGCGCCCACACCGACGCGCTCCAACAACTGGAATTTGCCCAACGGCCGCATGGCCGCGCCGGTGGTCGTCTGGCGCGCATCGCGTACGCAGAAGGAGCTGCCGCAGGCCGGACAGAGCACTTCGTCGGGACGCTCATCTTTGAGCTGGATTGGATTGTGGCAGTGCGGACAACGCAACTGCTGCGCCGCTTCTCCTGGTGGCTGCTTGTCAGCGGAGTCGCGTTGCTCGGGTGGCTGCGGCGGCGCGGTGGCAGTAACAGCAGCCGGCACCGCCACGGCCTGGCACAGCCACTCCAGGGGAAGTGTTGGGAAGCGTCCTTGATAATCTTCGGTTCGGGGCTGCTCGCCGGCGCGACGCCGATAATGCACGTCCAGCAGGATCAGCTCCGGCACCAGCGCGGCGGCCTCTGTTGCCGGCACGCCCGCGAAATATTGCTCGAGGTGGGGTCGCTGCCCGGTGCTGAGAGCAGCTTTCCAGTCCGCCTCGAAGCGGTCACAGGCCTCATCGATGCGCAAAGCCAGCGCCGAGGGTAGGAGCGTATCGGCGGTCTGCAAAGGGTCGCTCATCAAGGGATCTCCTTGGCCCAAAGGCTCCGGATGCGCTGGAGCTTGCGCTCGATGGTCCGTGGGGCGCAGTCCTGCTTGGCGGCAATCTCCTCGGTGGTGTAGCCTTCCATCTTCCACAGCGCAATGGCGCGCAGCTCAGTACTCCCCAGCCGGTCGAGCAGGCGCTGGCATTCCTCGGCCACCTGCACGGCAAACTCCGGCGTCGGTTCGCGTCCGATCACTTGCGCCAGCAGTGGTTCCTCAGCCTCCGTCTCCTCGCTGGGCACTTGGCCCCCGCTCCGTTTTTGGCGGTGTTCGTACTGTGCCAGGCGATAGGCTTTGCGCGCGGTGAGGACCACGAGCACCTGCCAGAGGTCGGCGCGATCCAGCAGTTGGGGGAAGCGGCCCTGCTCGGCACCCCGGCAAAAGCTGTCGAAGGCGCTCAAGGCCACATCCTCCTCATCGGCTGCCCGCCGCGGCGTGCTGTGGAGCTTGCTCCGGGCGATCCGAACCAGGCGCTGAAAGTACGCCTCCCATAATTGCTGGGCCGCGGTCGGATCCCCAGCCTTGAGCAGGCCGATCCAGTAGGTGACGGAACCCGAGGACGACATCGCTTTAGCGCCCCAAGCAGAGCGGACAGGACGAGTTTATGCCTCGATTGTAGAGCGAGCGATCCGCCGGTGCAAAAGCATTTGGGATGCGGGGCAGCCAAATGAGGAGAAGGCCCGTTCCATGCCAGCGGCGCTGTTTGGCCCTGTTCCACGACCAGTAAAGAGAGGAGCTACGAGGATTCAAAGAGCTTGCTTGACATCTCAGGCAAAATGTCTTATTGTCTTTGTCAGACATTTTGCCTGACTACGATGGTTATCAGGTCTCGTACGTCACACGGGATCTATTCATGCCGAGTGGACCGACCTGCAAGTTGCTGTCTGCGAGAATCGGCGAGACAACCCTTGACGATACCACGGGCGAGCAATCTAATGCCTAAACAATTAGGCTTTATTTTATAGGTGTACTGGGTAGGTTCGTGTTCCGTTTCCCAAAAGGCCGCACCGTACGCCCAGGGAGAACCAGAAAAGCTAGGATTGTTGCGAAAAAGCTGTCGGGTTTGCGGGGGAAATGTGCAGTTACCCGGTAGGACCCACGATGAATGAAGCGCGCCGGTGAGGCAATGGGGTCAACAAGGAGCTTCACTGGCCCACCACGACCTCGGCGCTCGGTCTGCGCGCCGGCGTGCTGGCTCCTGACAGATCCCGCAGGCCGCTCTGACCCGAAGGGGTTGCACGATGTTCTCGACCTGGTTGTATGGGATCCTGCGCATGGGGTCTGTGGGGATCAACAAGAAGTTCGGCAGGCCGCTCGCGGCTGGCCTCGTCGGGCTGGCCCTGCTCGCCACGGTCCTCCGCTTCTCTGCCCGTGATGAGGCCGAGGAATGCGTCGTTTTGCGAGACCAGACCGAGGGCAAGTCTACGCCGAAGGTAGCGTCCACCGGCTGGGTGCAAACTCTCGCCTTCTCCCCGGACGGGACGCTTCTGGCCAGCGGTTGGGGCAAACCGGGGTCCCCGGGTAGGTGTCAGCTCTGGGACGTGGCTCAGCGCCACATCCGTGCTGTCCTCCACACCACCAGCGCCATCTATGCGGCGGCGTTTGCGCCCGATGGCCGGACGCTGGCACTGGGCAGTTGGGATGGCAGCATCACCTTGTGGGAGGTCGGCACCGGTCGAGAACCCCGTGTGCTGCGGCTCGCTATGGGGCGGGCTCTGGAACTGGCCTTTTCGCCCGACGGCACCGTATTGGTCGCCGGGACGCACGACGCCGTAGTGCTTTGGGATTTGCCCTCGGGCCGCGAACGGGCCACGCTGCCAGGGTCTTATCCCCTGACGTTTTCCGCCGACGGCAGGACCCTGGCCACGGGCAAGCCCGATGCCGTAGGCGCACGGCTGTGGGATTGGCGTACGGGACAGGCCCAGGGTGACCTCCAGGAAGCGCCAGCGGATTCTGGCCCGACGCGCGTGGGTTGCAGCTGGGCTCTGGCTTTCGCCCCCGATGGCAAAACCCTGGTCTCCGCGGATACCGATTTTAGACTCCGTTTATGGGATTTGCAGCGGCAACGGCTGGGGGCCGTACTCCCCGAGTACGCCGACCAGCTGGTAGCGCTGGCGTTCTCTCCCGACCGACGCATGCTCGCCACAGGAGGCCTCGAGCGGACGATCGTGCTCCGAGATGCATCGACGAGCCGATCGGTAGCGACACTTCAGGGCCACACCGCTGCCATCCACTGTATCGCCTTCGCGCCCGATGGTCGGACTCTGGCTTCGGGCAGTTTCGATGAGGAAGTGCGGCTATGGAACCTCGCTGCCCTACGAGCAGACGGTACGACGAGCCCACAGCGCTAGTGTAGGGGCCAAATGCCCTGATGTATAACGTAGCCACAAGCGTCCCGCTTGTGGGCTGCTCCAGCTCACAAGCGGGACGCTTGTGGCTACGATTCGGCAAGGTCCCTTGATCTTGTCCTAGCGAGGGGCACGCGGCAGCCACGAATCTGCTAGCTCCGCGAGCGTTTCTCCTCTAGAATCGTCTGTCATCTATGGAGTCGGCCCTGCATTACCTCGCCCCGCCGAGTCGGTGTGGGTATTTGTCCGATCAGCACTGGCGCCTCGAATACGAACACGTTGTCGCGCTCACGCCGGCTGAGTACATGGAACGGCTGCTCCAGGGCTGGCGGCGCTTCGGCCGCGTGCTCTTTCGACCCCGCTGCCGCCTGTGTAGCGCCTGTCGCTCCCTGCGTGTCCTCGTCGACCGCTTTCAACCGAACCGCAGCCAGCGCCGCACTGCCAAGCAGAATTACGGCCTGGTGCATCTGTACATCGGTGCGCCCCGTGTCACTCAGGCCAAGCTCGATCTCTACGATCGGTTCCACGCTTTTCAGGCCCAGACCAAGGGTTGGCCCGAACACCCGGCCAAGGACGCGGCTGAGTACACCGATTCCTTCGTCAACAATCCGTTCCCGGTGCAAGAGTGGTGCTATTACCGGCGGCGGGAGCTTGTGGGAGTGGGCTACGTCGATGAGCTGCCGGGCGGGTTGTCCGCCATCTATTTCTTCTACGATCCGGCGGAGCGTCACCTGTCTCTGGGGACCTGGAACATTCTGAATCTGATGGCGCAAGCGGCCGCGCGGCATCTCCCCCACGTCTACCTCGGCTATTACGTCGCGGGCTGTCGCTCCATGATGTACAAGAGCCATTTTGTGCCCAACCAGATCCTCAACCTGGAGGGGCACTGGGAAGATTTTCGGCCCTGACGACCCCGATTTCCTCCATAAGAGCTTATTCGCCCGCGACAGCTACTTGCATTTGTTGCTTAACCTTTTTAGATTTGTAGGATCACTGGGCTCACCGGGCTCAGGGAATGATCCGAGCGATAACGTGAACGCTGGCTGGGGTGCCGGCGTATAACTCAGAGCAGCAAGGGCGGTCGTTCCGGCTGCCTGCGACTCGCTGTTTTCTTATCCTTACTCCGCGCGACCACTGGGGACGGGTCGGACCCGCGGGGTTCTTTTTTGAGCGAGGTGGCCTCTCATGGCCCAAGAAGTCATCGTCGAGACCCGCAGATTGACCAAGGTGTACCGCGACTTCTGGGGTCGCCAGAAGAAACGCGCCCTCAATGCACTGGATCTCAAGATCCACAAGGGAGAGATCTTCGGCTTGCTCGGTCCCAACGGTTCCGGCAAGACCACGACCATCAAGCTGCTCCTGGGCCTGCTGTTCCCCACCGAAGGCGACGCCTTCGTGTTCGGCGAACCGGCCGCCCAGGTGAACAAGAATGAACGTATCGGGTACCTGCCCGAAGAGTCGTACCTGTATCGCTTCCTCAATGCCGAGGAAACGCTCGACTTCTATGGTCGTTTGTTCAGCATGGTGCCTGAGGTGCGCATCCGGCGCGCCCAGGAACTAATCGAAATGGTTGGCCTGGCCGCGGACAAGAAACGCATTTTGAAGGAATACTCCAAGGGCATGCGGCAACGCATCGGCTTGGCCCAGGCCCTGATCAACGATCCGCAGCTGGTCATCCTGGATGAGCCGACCTCCGGGCTCGATCCCCTGGGGACACGCTGGATGAAGGACCTAATCCTGCAACTGCGGGCCAAGGGCAAGACCATCATCATGTGCAGCCACCGGCTCGACGACGTGCAGGACGTCTGCGACCGCATCGCCATCCTCTATGACGGCGAGTTACAGGAACTGGGCGAAGTCAGCCGGTTGCTCCAGGACGCCAACCGCGTCCAACTCCAGGCGAGCGGGCTGAATCTGAGCGATCAGCTTCGCAGCGAACTCGAAGAGGTGCTGCGCCGGCACGGCGGCCGGCTCGAGACCTTCGGGCACCCGACCACGACTCTGGAAGATCTGTTCCTGCACATCGTCCAGGAAAGCAAGGCGCACCCCGGTCGCCGATTCCGGCCAGGTGGCGAGACGCCGGCTGCGAACGAACCCGATGGCGCTTCGTCCACGCGTGTCAAAGAACACAAGACGGCAGGGTCGTGAGGTTAGTAATTTCAGATTTCAGATTGCAGATTGCCAGGCGGTTTTCCAATCTGCAATCGGCAATCTGCAATTTGCAATCAGGAGAGCTGATGATCTTCGCGAATCTCATTGTCGAACGTGAGCCGCCGACCTGGGCCGATCTGCCCGCTGGCATCTTGATCTGGTTCCAGAGCGCGGGCAGTCTGGCGGCCGTGGCGCTGATCTTTTGGTTGATCCTCTACTTCGTGCGCCAGGTGACCGGAATGGCGGAGCAGCGCGGCGAGAAGTTTCCGGCCCGGATGACGACCTGGTTTGTCACCGCTCTGCTGGTGTCGGCTGTGGGATACGTCGCTGCGGGAGGCGTGCACCTCCTGAGCGTGCTCGGGGAAGAAGCTCCAACCCCGGATTCGGGCCTGTCCAAGGTAGAGTCCTGGTTGCTGACTCTGGGTGGGGCCGGCGCCCTGTTAGCGGTGGTCTTGCCCTTTTGCCACGATGCCGTCCGGCTGCGCTGGCGACGGATCTGGGCGTTGGCCAAGCTCGGCTTCAAAGAAGCAATTCGGCGCCGCATCCTTTGGACCTTCTCGGCGTTTCTGTTGGTGTTCCTCTTCGCCAGCTGGTTCATCGATTACAAACCCGAGAACCAGGTGCGCAACTATGTGCGCGTGGTCTACTGGGCCATGACTCCGCTGCTGCTCGTGACCGCGGGGTTGTTGGCTTCTTTCAGCATTCCCGCCGATATCCGCAACCAGACCATCCATACCATCGTGACCAAGCCGGTGGAGCGTTTCGAAATCGTCGTGGGACGCTTCCTGGGTTATGCGATGCTCATGACCATCGTCCTGGGGGTCATGACCGCCGTCAGTCTGTTGTACACGTTCCGCCAGATCGATCCGGATGCGCAGGCCGAGAGTATGCGCGCCCGCGTGCCGGTGTATGGCGAACTGGACATCCAGCCCAAGGGCGAGAATGTGGGGCGCGAGTGGGAATATCGCCGCTACATCGCCGGCGGTGCCCAGAGCAACTATCGCGCCATCTGGACGTTCCCGGAACTGCCCAGCCGGCTGGCCGCGCGCGACAAGACGCCGGTCCCCTGCGAGTTCTCCTTTGACGTGTTCCGCACCACCAAGGGCATCGAAAACCAGGGCGTGCTGTGCTCGTTCACGTTCCAGACCCGTAATTGGGAACCCGCGCAGATCAGCAAATACACCCAGGAACGCGAACGGCGCAAGAGCCAGCCCAATGCCGATGCCAGCGTGATCGACGAGGAATTGGCGCAGCAATATGGCTACTTCGAGCTGCGCTCCAAGCAGATCTTCGACTACCACACCATGTCGCTGGATGTCCCCGCCGGATTGTTCAAGAACGCTTTGGAGACGAGTGCTCCAAGCGGCGCCGACAAGAAGGGGGAGCGTCGGCCGGCTTTGCAGATCATCGTGAAATGCGACAGCCCGACGCAATATGTCGGCGTGGCCAAGCGCGACCTGTACCTGCTCGAGGCGGACCGCACCTTCGGGGTAAACTTCTTCAAGGGGGCGGCCGGCCTGTGGTTGCGGGTGTGTCTGGTCCTAGGATTGGCGGTGGCGCTGAGCACGTACCTGAGCGGTGTCATCAGCTTCTTGACCACGATGTTCCTCTACATCGCCGGCGGCTTCCAGGAATATGTGCAGAGTCTGGCCATGGGAACCCTCGTCGGCGGCGGTCCCATGGAGTCGTTCATCCGCCTGGCCAACAAGGAAAACCAGATCACGCCGTTGGAGCAAACCGTGGCCGCGCGCCTGGTCATGGGCAGCGACGAGGTCTTTCGCTGGGTGTTCCGGCGCGTGCTCGATATCTTCCCCGATGTGGATCGCTTCGACTGGACCGACTATGTGGCGGAGGGCTTTAATGTCGCGGGGACCAGCGTGTTGTTGCACATACTGATCCTGGTCGCCTACCTGCTGCCCTGGGCCTTATTGGCGTACTACTTGATGAAATGGCGCGAGATCGCCTCCTCGTAATTTTAGATCTCAGATTGCAGATTGCAGATTGCCAGGCGGTCTTCCAATCTGCAATCTGCAATCTGCAATCTGCAATCTGCAATCAGGAGATCGGGTTATGCCCAGTCCGTTTCAACAGCAATCGTTGCAGCGCAAGCTGACCTATGCCTTGCTGATTCTGGCGCTGCTGTCGGTGGCGTTGCTGTGGCGCAATTTTGTCATGGAGCGGAAAGCGGAGGAGCTGGCTCTGCGTGAAGAGAGTCTGGGGGACGTGGAGTTGACCGGCTCGGCCCTGCGCCTGACCCTGACCGGCGCCAGCGGCTTCGCGGTCACCGGTCTCTGGTGGGGAGCGATCGAGAAGCAGAAAAAGCATGAGTGGAACGAACTGGAACTGCTCGTCCGCTCCGTCATCAAGCTCCAGCCGCACTTTGTCACACCGTGGTTGTTCCAGAGCTGGAATCTATCCTACAACGTGGCCGTTGAAGCCGATCGAGTCAATGACAAATACTATTACGTGACCCGAGGCATCGAGCTGCTTTCCCAGGGCGAACGGCAAAATCGGTTGCGCTTCCAGCCGAAGGGTGAGGAAGTAGTCGAAATCGGCCACCCCGATATGCGCTTCTACCTGGGCTTTTATCATCAACACAAGATTGGTCTGAGTGATGAAGCCAACACGATGCGCTCACTGTTCCAGTTGAGCTGCATCGATCCGCGGGAGCGCGACCCGGGCCGTTTCCGCACGCTCGATGACAAGGGTCGGCCCCAGATCGATCTCAATCAATTCGAGCAGTTCTGTCAGCGCCATCCGTTCCTGGTACGGCGTCTGCGCGACACACTTCGTTGTGAATCGCCCGAGGACGTGATCGACTTCCTCCAGTCCAACAAAGACGTGCCGTCGCGCTACGAGCCGCTGACCGCTCTGGTCAGTGCCAGCACCGGCGCGACGCCGCTGTTGCCGGCGGAGAAGCAATTCCCCGTCCTGCCGCCCAAGTTCTCGGATGAGCCGACGGCCGGCGACAACCTGCCTGATGACTTCGATAACTACGCCGTGGCACGGGCCTGGTTTGCCTTTGCCCAGAAGCCGTTGCCGCCGCCGGATCCGGTGCCGAGCATCGGCCTCAACGAGTACGACCGCAACCGCTATCGCATGCCCCGCTACATGTCGTTGATCATCTTCCGTGGCTACCCGGCCCGTGGCCAAAGTTACGTGGCCGAAACCATGGAAAAGGAAGGGTGGTTCGACAAGGAAGGCTGGCTGATCAAGGGCTGGTTCCCCGACGACAAGTTCCGCAGCGGGGCGTCTGGCCGGGATGCCTTCGTCGGCGATGGCACGGACTGGGGCGTGAGCGCTTGGTCCAATGCCCACAACAAGTGGAAAGGGCACGGTGAGGGCGCCGGCTTGTACCTGACCCCGGAGCGTATGAACGGCTTGCGCGATACGGCCGAGAAGTACGTTCGGGCGGTTGGTCAGGACGCCGGCATCCCCAATGAGCTGCCGCCTGAGCTGCGCACTCCCGAGATGGAGAAGAGTTTCGACGCCTACAAGCAGCTCTACTGGTATGAGCGCAACCGCCAGATGACGAACTTCCCGCACTTCTATTACCGCTCCCTGGTCGAGGCCAAGGAGGAGACGGTGAAAGCCCGCAAAGCCTTCTTCAAGGCCGAACAGTACCGGCGAGCCGCCGACTACCCGCAAGCGTTGCAGCTCTATCTCGGTCCGGAGGGGTTGCCTGCGTGGCGCAAGCTCCTGCTGGAGAACCCGGAGTTCCGCAACGACGCCACCTTGCAGGAAGAAACCTACGAGATTTACCTGAAGTACCTGAACTTGGTGCGCGAGGACAAGCAGGAACGGCGTG
>JBGQLF010000215.1:0-10213 GCA_041499985.1 Gemmataceae bacterium | reverse complement strand
GTTGGAGAACGCCTGCCCCGAACCGAACGCCACCGGGGTAGCTGCCGGGGTCGACCAGGGCAGCCAAAAAACCTTCCTGGTCAAGGACAACGGCTTTATAATGGTATTGACGACTCGTTGATTGAGCCGTTCGCCGGTGACGACTGCCGGTAGATCCATCGGATCAAACGGTTCCTCGGGGATGCCGACCCGATCGGCCGCTGCGAAGACTGGATTAGCCCAAGGCTGGAGTCTGGAGAGCAGTACTCTGGGCAGCCGCTCGAAGTGAAGAAGTGTTGGACGTCGATCCGCAATGCAGAGACCAGGAGTGGTGTATGATGAACTGGGCAGACGTTTCGATCCTTGGCCTTGTTGCCGTCATTGCCTTGGGCGCCCTAGTTTTCGGGAAGCGAATCCGCACGGTTGTGTCCGAAACAATCAAGCACCCTTTGAAGACGACAGAGATCAAACTGGACGAAGGAGGGAAGGTGCTCGAAATCAAGGTGTCGGACGGCATCGGGCTCACGGACAGGACCACGGCCAGACGGCAAGCGCCACAAAGGGACTAAGCATGGCCAAGCAGCCTCCGCCGCCGGTAGCAAATCCACCTGCCCAGCTGCCGCCTGCGACCACCATTACGCTAACGCCAGCATTCAAGTTGGTTTTCTTCACGGTCCTCGGTCTGACCGTCCTGTCTCTGGTGGCAAGCTTCATTCTGGTGCTCCTTCCCAATCCGTCCGAAGAAGCGAAGAGGCTTGCGGAAACCTGCTCGACGATTTTCAAGTTAGGATGTGGCACCATCTTTGGCCTCATTAGTGGTAAGGCTCTGTAGAACAGATCCTGTGATGCCCCGGAGGAACACCGGCGGGAGATTCCCCTTTCGATGCCAATCACGAGACGAGTCAATGGTCAGGGAGCTTCCCAGGCTCCTCGCGCAAGTACGCAAGCGGCAACAAGCAGATCGTCCCATCGCTGAGCGGCACGAAAGCCTGTCCCGAGCCGAACGCCACCGGAGTAGCTGCCGGGGCCGCGCTGGCCTGGAGTGTGTACACAGGTCCTCGTGGCTGACCGGTGGCAGGATCGAGAGCCACGAAGCGTCCGGACAGATCCGCGAGTATCAGCGAATCCCCTACGAACTGGGGCTGGCCCGCGATGCCCTGAGTCCCCTTCCCCTGCATCGTGTACTGCCACTGAGGTTCTTTGTTGGCAGGGTCCAGCCAGACCAAGCGCAGCTGGTCGACAATGCAACCGATGTGCCCACCGCGCAGGAAGGGACCGGCCGTGATCTTGCCGTCCAGGCGCCACTGCCGCACTTCGCTCAGCTCAACACCTCGGAGCAGGCTGATGGTTCCGTCCGCATCCGCGACGCAGACCTGCACCTCCTCATCGGGCTTGACTCGGGGAAGTACCACGGGGGCCGCCACAATGCGGGCATGCATCTGCTTACGTGCCAAGGGCTTGAAATCCGGCCCCCTCCCCCAGCGGAGAAGTGTCAAGCCACTGCTCCCATCGGTGAACAGGATTTCATCTTCACGGAACGGCACTACATAACCCGATGCCCCCTCATCCGCACGGGCCGCACGCCATTCGGGGCCACCCTCAGGGGCATTGCCGTCGAGGGGCAGACGGAGGCGATACAGTGATCCGTTCGCGAGCGGCAGGATGAGGCTGTCGCCGGCTAGACACGGCGTGCCGCCCAGGGTGTCGACCAACTCCACTTCACGGGCAGTGACCGTGGGCAAGTTGGCGCCCTGACCGATCTCGCAGCGACGCACGAACAAGCGGCGCCCGTGGTTGATCGAGGCAATCGTATACAGCGCGGTGCCATCGCCAGAGGTAATCAGAACCTGCGCGGACAGTCCCTCCTCCGGGGCTGCGGCGAGCACAGGCGCAACCACTTGCCAACCGGCATCGAGCCGGCGTGGAGCCTGCCGGCTGTCGAAGGCGAACAGGTGGCCACGTCGATCGAGGATCCAGACCTCGGGGCCGAGGACGAGTGCATCCCCCTGGACCTCGACACCGAGCTGGCGTTGCCAGAGGATGCGGCCATTGTCGCCACGAGCATCAATCGCCGTCGCCAGGCAAGCGTGCTGTGAAGGAGACTGGGTGACCACAAACAGGACGTTGCCGGTCTCATCGACCTGACTGCCGTGCAGAGGCATGCCGAGGCGCAACGGCCGATCCCACAACGGGATCAACTCTTGCTTGAACTTATTGAGCAGGTAATGCTGGAGCTCGCCGTTGGCCAGCACCCAGAAATCCTGCTCATCCACGTGCACGACCTGGGCGCGCCGTGGCTGGCTCGTATCGCCACCGAGGGAGTAGTCCTTTTGGAGCTCGCGGTAGAGGGGCGTATCCTGATTCCGGATTTGGTTGATACCGAACAGGCCAAGCCGGCCCGCATCGGTAGCGAAGGCCAACTTCTCGGCGTCATGATACGGTTGGAACCACGACCAACCGCGAATGGGCGGCTCGGGCAGCAAGACCGGCGCTGCTTCGGGATCCACGATCGGCAACTGGAAGACGCGCAGCTTCATGTCGTTGAGGCCATCCGCCTGGCTCAGGACCAGATGACTCGGCCAGGCCAGGCTCTGGTTGCCTGGTGCAAGCGGATCGACCCGGTTGATGAGCAGCGGTTCGCTGCGCAGCGAACCGCTGGGGTGCCCCGACTTGAGGATGGCCACGCAACCCTTGGCCCCTTCAGTGATGCGCAGCACGTAGACATTGCGGCTATCACCGGGGAAGTAGAGCAGGTCCGTGCCTTCCTGCCAGGCGCCCCCGACCGTCAACGGCTGACCGAGATCGAAATAGCCGAGGCGGCTCCCTTCGACAAGCTCCAGCTCATGCACTTTGCCGTCGTACGTCGGCACATACGCCCGATTACGGACGACCACGGGACGGCCGAGGCACGGCTGCTCCAGCTCGTGTTGCCAGATCAGTTTCCCCGACCGCGCATCCAGGGCCCGCAGCGTATTGCGATCGGCCGAGACAACCAGGACCATTTCGGGTGAGGTCGGTGTGACAGGTAGGCGAACCGGGAGCGTGGCCGTGTCGATGCCCACACGAGTCGCCCAGAGCAGGTCGCCGCTGTTCTGGGCCAGGGCATAAAGAACGCCACGCGCCAGGGCCAGGAAAACCCGCTCATTCGGCGGCGACTGGGTCGTGGAACCATCGACGAGGGGCACTGCTAGCAAGCTCGGCTCCCCGTTCTCCTGGAGTTCCGGCGTGGGTTCCTTGGGTGCCTCCACATACTTGATCAACTGGCGGACGCCCTCGTCCAGCTGGGCAAGCAAGGCTTTGATCTCGCTGTCTTGGTCCAACTGTTCCCGATGGACCTCCTGGCGGAACTGCTGGACCGTTTCGTCCGCGGGATGGCGCGCCAGTTCTTCCCCTTTCTTCAGCAGCCGGCGCAGGACTTCCCAGCGGCCGATACTAATCTCGACACGGGCCAGTCCTTCCTCTAACGGTTTGTACTTGCCGCGCCCGGGTGGGCCTTCGGGCTGATATTGCCGCGCCTTGGCAAGCGTGCCGCCGGCCAATCCCAGCAGACGCCGGTCATGTTTCGTGTCCGCCAACGCCGTCAGGCCGTCCGTCACCTTGAGCAGTGTCTCCCAGACGTCTGCTTTGTGCTCTTTCAACAGCGGATCGGTGTGATGATCCTTCAAAAAGACCTCGAGCTTTTCGGAAGCCTCTTCAGGCTGTGGGTCACTCCCGAAGACGAGGCTGCGTGTCTCACTCAGCTCTCCGAAGAACTTGTAGGTGGGCAACATTTCACTCGTGGGGAACTCCTTGACGAGCTGCCCAAAGATCTTGGCGGCAGAGGCAAAGCGTGCTTCGCCATAGTCACGGCGAGTCTGCGCAAAGAGATCCTCCTCGGATTTGTGCAGAAAGCTCCAAACCAGGAAGATCGCCACACCGACGAGCCCGACCACCACGCTCGAGAGGACGGCGATCAGCCACAGCGACCGCCGGCGCGCTCCGGCCTGCACGTCGTCGCCTTCTGTTCCAAGTGCGGCTGGCAGCCACACGGGAGGTTCTGACTCGTGTGCCGTCTCCATCTCAGGTGAGCGGCGAACGGGAGGAGGCTCCCAGGACTCGGTAGGCGGATCGAGCGGTCCCTCGGGGAGGGCGTGCATGGTCTTGGGGGCCTTCTTTCGCGGCGGCGGTTTCGGTGTCGTTGGCTCCGCCTCAACCGTCGGAGGCTGTACTGGCGCAGGCGAAGGGGGCTGGAGCAGGCGTTCCGGGTTCGGGTCTGGCGTGCGTGGCTTCCGCACGGGAGGAGGTTGCTGCCACGAGGGAGCTTCCCGCGGTGCTTCCACTTCGGGAATGTCCAGCGCGTCGGCCGGCGCGACCGGTTGGGAAACATCAACGACCTCCGCCGCCTCCAGAATCGGGACCAGGTCGCCCACCGAACCGGTCCACGACACCTTCCCCGCAGGCGGGACCGTAGCATCGCGCGTGTCCGGCGGTACGGGCTCCAGCGGATAGATCGACTCCTCCTTCACCTCCGGAGTTGCATGCACTTCGAAGATCGTCCGGCAGACCGGATTGGGACACTGAAGCTGTCGACCCTCCATTTGCGGGTCGAGCTGGTAGCGGCGAAAGCAGCCGGGACAGTGAACGGTGATGTGCACGGGTCAATTCCGCTAGGTAGAAGGGATCCGAAAACATCCTGTATTGTATGCCGGAGCACCGCCCGGTGGAATCGCTCAATCGCGCAGTCCCACTTCGCGCAGGAGTCGATCGGTTGCCTGATACGCTTCGCGCACCCAGGCAACGATCTGGTCCGGTTGGGGCGAATACTCCAGTTCGAGACTGATCGATCCAGCAATGTTCAAGGCCTTGATCTCCCGGAGGTAGGGCGCAAACTGGACGACGCCGCGCCCCGGCGGCAGATCCCCGTGAACCTTGCCATCGCAATCACTCAGGTGGACATGCGTCGCTTTGCCCTGGAGTCGGCGTAATTCCTCAGGCCGCGTGTGCGAGAGTGCCAGGTGCGAAATGTCAATGTTCGCCTTGACCGCAGGATGGTTGACATCGTCGAGGAAACGTGCCATGCTCTCCACGTTGTTCACCAGCGACAGGTTGAAGGGCTCCAGCTCCAGGGCGATTTCGAGACCCAGGTCCGCCGCGTGCTTGCCCAGCTCGCGGACGTTGCGCACGCCCGTCTGCCACTGCTCGGCGGGAGCGATGACTTGTTGTTCCCAGATGTATTCGCCCAGCACCAGCAGCAGGTTCTTGGCCTCGTACTCGTAGGCCAGCTCGAGATAGGCCCGGCAGCGCTGGAGGTGGAAGCGCTGCACCGAGGGATTGAAGTCGATTAAGCCGACCGCGACGCAGGCGATGCTGACGATCGGCAAGCCGGCACGAGTGCACTCGCGCGGAATCAAGCGGCGTTCCTGAATGCTCAGGTCGAGCGGATCGGCGAAGATGTCAATGGTATCAAAGCCGATTTCCTTGGTCATCCGGATGCCCCAGGCCGTGTCGCGCCCGGCCTGCGCCCACGCAGAATTGATGAGTCCCAGCTTCATGGTAGCGGCCCTCTTACGGCAGCAGGTCAGCTCCACTGGCCTGATTCTGGCCGAATCCCCCCGGCGTGTCCAGCGCCATCGCCTCCGCGAGGCGACGACGGGAGCCGATCGGTTTCCCCTTTGCCCAGTCCGCTCTTTTCCCGCCTTGCATCTTCCACCATAATGAGACGAGCGTTGCCCGGCGATGGCAATTCTCCGGTTGCGGAGAGGAATGCAGGATGATAGACCAGGCCGCTCTCTACATCTACCTTGGCATCTTTCTCGCCCTGGTGGCAGCGGGCATGGGCGCACCCATTCCCGAAGAGCTGCCCATCGTCACGGCCGGAGCGATGGTCGGCCACGTGGCCGAGCCGCCCGTGCCGCCGCAACTGCTGATGGCCTTCAGCAGCTCCCCTGGGGCCGCGTTCCCGGCCAACCTCCCCTGGGCGCTGTTCCTGAGCGATCAGGTCGACGTGCCCGGCTCCAGCCCCCTGCCCAGTTCCCTGCGCTGGTGGATCATGCTGCCGATCTGCATCTGCGGCGTGGTCCTCAGCGATGGCCTGCTCTATTGCGTGGGCCGTTTCGGCGGTCGCCGGCTGCTCCAGTACCGCTGGATCACTCGTCTGCTGCCCCCGCAGAAACAGGAGCGCATCGAATATAATTTTCACAAGTACGGCATTCTCGTGCTGCTCTTCGCCCGCTTCCTGCCGGCCATCCGCAGTCCGATTTTCATTACCGCCGGGATCATGCGACTCTCGGTTGCCAGGTTCTTCCTGGCCGACGGCATTTATGCCATCCCCGGAGTGAGCCTGCTGTTCTACCTGGCCTACTCGTTTGGCGAGCAGTTCCGGCAACTGATCATCCAGGCAGAAGGGCGGGTCGAGAAGCTCAAACCGGTGCTGATCCTGTTAGCTCTTACCGCCGTCACCACGTATCTAATCTATCACTTCTTCCGCCATCCCGTAGCCACGGGCGATCCCCGCGAAGAGATGCCCCTGGTCGGCGATCAGCTGGCCAACAAGATCCAGTCCCCAGCTGAGCCATCTCCCGTACGGGACCAGGAGCGGTGCGCTTGTTCGGACGGAGCAGAGTCGAAGGGAGCCAGCGTCGACGGAGTCCAGATCGAAGATCGAGGATCGACCTTGGAGAAAGCCGAGTAGGTGACCCGAACTACGTTGGATCGCCAGACAAAACCTTAACGCCTCCCGGGCGCCCTGGGTATAATCGTGTGCGAGTTGAAGCCTGCCCGAACGTAGTGAATCCTGCAACCTCCGACGCCGAGGACACCCATCATGGCAGCCGTGAACGCATTGGGTCCCTGTCCGGGGCCGATCGATCGCCGAACCTGGCTTCAGATCGGCAGCCTGAGTCTCGGCGCGCTCGTCACCGGCATGGAACCCAGCCTGGCTCGGCTGTTCGCCGCCGAGCAAGCCGCAGAGAGGCGCCGGGGCTCGCTCAACAAGGATTTTTCCGTCATCCTGTTTTGGGCCAATGGCGGGCCCAGCCATCTCGATACCTTTGACTTGAAGCCGGAAGCGCCCGCCGAGATCCGCGGCCCCTTCCGGCCGACGCGAACGAATGTGCCGGGCCTGCATATCACCGAGCGGCTGCCGACGCTGGCCAAGATGGCCGACAAGTTCGCGCTCGTCCGCAGCCTGCACCACCGCCGCGCCGAGCACTCCGGTGGCACGCATCGCTTCCTAACCGGCTACCCCTCTGTAGCGGCGAACCTGAACGACGCGGAATACCCGGACATCGGCTCGGTGGTCGCCAAGCAGCTGGCAGGCCAGGCCAGCGATGTGCCACAATATGTGGGGAACACCAAGTTTTACGGCGGCGGGCCGGGCTACCTGGGGCCGGCGTATGCGCCGTTCATGCCCACTCCCAACCCGCTCTCGCCCACCGGCAACAACACGTACGACCCGGTTCCCCTGTACCTGACGGAAGAAAGCCGGGCCCAGCTAGCCCTTTCCCCAGATGGGACGCTGACGCTGCGCCGCCGGCACGCGCTGCTCCAGACGCTGGATGCCCTTCCCCGCCACCTTGACCAGCCCGGGAGCCTGGCCGCCTTCGGCGACTTTCAGAAGCGGGCCGTGGAGCTGCTGGCCGGCCGACGCACTCGCGAAGCGTTTGACCTGTCCCGCGAGGACCCGCGGACACAGGCCCGCTACGGCGACACCCACTGGGGCAAGAGCCTGCTGACGGCGCGGCGGCTGGTGGAGGCCGGCGTCCGCTTCGTCCAATGCCAGGCCGGCTTCCGCCTGCGCCCGGAGACCGGCCGCACGAGCACCTGGGACGACCATTCGGTGAACGCGCACATCTTCCAGGCCTACGAGGAAAAGATGCCGTTTTTCGATCAGGCGGTGTCGGCGCTGATCGAGGACCTGTACCAGCGCGGGCTGGACCGGCAGGTGTTGTTCGTGTTCTGTGGGGAGTTCGGCCGCACGCCGCGCATCGAGTACCAGGACGCCAGCCGCCGGCCCGGCCGGGACCACTGGCCCAGGGCCATGAGCGTCCTGCTGGCGGGCGGCGGTCTGCGGATGGGGCAGGTCGTGGGCGCCACCAACGCGCGCGGCGAGGAGCCGAGCCGGCGGGCGATGAACAGCAACTGCCTGTTGGCCACGATCTATCACCGCTTCGGTATCGACGTGAATCACGTCTACCACGACCGCACCGGCCGGCCGATCCCCATCCTCCAGGAAGGCGAACCGATCGCCGAATTGCTGTAGCGGGGTCGCCGGGGCCCTGGACCGACACGATGAGGGAACGCCAATGTCTGTGTCAGGGGGCATTCGCGCGGTGTTCGGCCACTTCCAGAATCTCAATCTCTTGGCCTTGCTGCACGACTTGCGCAGCGACCAAACGGCACGGCAGGCTTGGTCAACGGGCGCGCGGCTGTGCCCCGTAGCCCACGGCCTCCCTGCCGGGCAGCAGGTGCGGGAGTTGACCGTCCTGGGACAGGCCACCGACTTGGGAGACGGCTGTGACTACGCGGCCCGCCACCTGGGAGCCGACCCCGCTGCCGTGTTCCGGTTCGTCCGCGCCTGGGACGAAGAGACCCTGAGCCGCGTTGGGTTGTGCCAGCAACTCCAGGAGTTGTGGGAGGAGAGATTAGCGGATGCCGAGGCCGTGCAAGAGTTGTTGAGCGGCGTGGCAGCGGTTCCGGAAGAGAACGGAGATGAAACCATGCCAAAGCGGCTGCCTGGCGGCAGATGGTCTCGGCGCGCTTTCGGGCCGCACTGAAGGAGGCACTCATCGGATCGCACACCAGGATGCTTCTTTCGTCAGGAAGCTTATCACCGGATTTGAGATGAAGTGGACGGTCTGGTAACGCCGGTCATGTGCGATTACCGGAAGTCCGGCAGGATTCGGTCGGATACCCTACAGGCACCTCTCCGGGCGGAGCCGGCAGCGCACACCTGCCCACCCCTGGCCGCGCGGGCGTCTCGCAACTCCTGCTCGTTGGCGCGAAAAAAAGAAGGTACCTTGTCGCGGAGTTCTCCTTCACCTACATTCCCAAGGGATTCCCGGTCGAGGAGTTTCCCAACACCTCCCTCCAAACAGATCCAGGGGAGCAAAGATGTATATGCTCTTCAATCGGGCCGGATGGCGCAGCGATTGGGCTGTGGAAGGGCCGTGCCTTGTCGTGTCCATCTTCCTGGCCGAAGCCTTTTACAAGTTTCACAGTTTCAGTCTGGAGTGTCTGGCCTTCCTCGCCACGTGGTTCGTCCTCGGCGGACTCGGCCATTGGGTCCGGTGTTTTGTGTTTCGTCACGAGAGTTGATCGAGGCGCCGCTCCGCCCCTTCCCCCGACGCGAGGCCTGCACCATGACGAAGTCGCTTCCCCCGGCCAAGTTCGTTTTCCAGGGAACGGTGGTCCGTCTCAAGGACGCGACCATGACGGTTCCCGATCGGTCCAAAACCGCGATCATACGGGTCGACACCATCCTCCGCGCTCCGGAAGCGCTGCACGGGCACGCCGGTACCGAGATTACAGTGCTGCCCGCCAAGGGCGAACGGCTCAAAGCTGGGCAACAGGCGGTCTTCCACACCAACGGTTGGCTCTATGGGAAGAGCCTGGCTGTCCAGTCGGTCGGCCATGAAGCCGTTCCGAAGAGAGCGACGGGGGCGGCCCTTCCGGACCCGGCCCGCGTCGCCACCGAGCACGCGATTGCCGAACGCGCTGCGAAGGCTCCTCTGGTGGTCAGCGGCAAGGTCCTAGCCGTCGGGTTGCCGGCCGGGGCGCAACCAGCCGCGACGGCAGCCGGCCGCGCCCCCGCGCTACCACCGCCGATCAGCGAACACGAGCCGTTCTGGAGCGAGGCGGTTATCGCGATCCAGAAGGTCCACAAGGGTGTGCTACAACAGAAACAAGTAGTCGTTCGTTTCCCTGCCAGTCAGGACGTGCGCTGGTATCATGCCCCGAAATTTCAGGTGGGGCAAGAGGGGGTCTTCCTCTTGCATCCCGACCGAGTGACCGGGGCGCAAACTCTCGGGGTAGCGGCCGCGGCCCACAACGTCGCCCCGGTTGCCTACACTTGCCTTCACGCTACCGACTTCCAACCAGCCGACCAACCGCATGCGGTGGCGGCGGTCCTCCAGTCCATGCCGTCCAACCCGTAAGTCTCCGTTGGCCTCCTTGTGAGAAAACGTCCATGGCCAAGAAAGCCAAACCTCCCGCCAAGAAAAAACCGACCCGGACACCCGCGGGCGCGAGACCTCGC
>JBGQLF010000214.1:0-10220 GCA_041499985.1 Gemmataceae bacterium | reverse complement strand
GCCGTGCTCGGGTCGATCGCTGGACACGACGAGTACGGCGGAGAGGCAAGAAGAGAGGTACTGAGCCCCCGGCTGGAACCACAGGCAAGCAAGCTACCTCTCCCGGGATCGCCCACGACGGAAGGAGTGAAGTGAGGCGGAAGGAGGTGGGCCATGTTTGCTCTGAAGCCTTGGACCAAGAGGATGCCGGCATTGCTGCCGCGAACGGAAACCCCGTTCGCTTGGATGCCAGAAGAGTTCGCAACTCTCTTCAACCGATTCTTCACCAATTGGCCAGTGCCGGAGACATCTGAATGGCCGTATGCGTGGGGTCTGACGACGGAGGAGAAGGAGAAGGAAGTCGTCGTCCGCGTAGAGCTGCCGGGCTTCGAACCGGAAGAGGTCAAGGTGGAGCTCCTGGCGGAACGGCTGACGGTCGAAGCGGAGCACAAGGAGCCGGCCGAGAAGGCGGAGGAAAAGACGGAGCGGGCTTATGCCCACGTGAAGCGTGTGCTGACCTTGCCGCCGGGAGTCGAGCCGGAGAAGGCAGAAGCGGTTTATCGGAATGGTGTGCTGGAGGTTCATCTGCCGCGGAAGCCGGAGGCCATGGGGCGCCGAGTTGAAGTGAAGACCTGAAGCGCGGACCGGCAGCTGCGTCGTATGGGTGGACCAGGAGCGGAGAGCTGAGGCAGCGGCCGCGATTCGAATCCAGGAATCGCGGCCGCTCTTATGCGCTTCCCAGCGACGTTCTACAGTAGTCGTAGTCGTAGGGTGCGTCGAGTCCGCGCTGACGCACCGAACCTGGGCATGCGCCAGCGCGGACTCGAAGTACCCTACGACTACGAGCGTCGCCTGAAGGTCCGCTCCTACAGGGTCTGCTTCCCCCGCCGATAGGCGTAGCCGGCCAGGCCGAGGCCACCGAGACCCAGCAGGGCCAGCGTCGAAGGCTCCGGGACGGGCTGTTCGAGCGAGGCGAGGTCGGATTGTACCGTGATCACTATGGGACTTGAGTTGAGGAGAGCCGTCACATCCTGCGGAGTTCCATCTTCCAGCAGCGTCGGCGTGGTGGGCGGAAGGGCAGCTACGTCGCTCAAAAAGGTGGCTGCCCCGTCAGACTCGAACAAGACCGTTACCATCTGAAACACAGGAGGACCGAATATCGGTTCTGATGCCGTGAAGGTCACGAAATCGCTCATGCGCGGTCCGAAGAGGTCAGCTGCCGGTTCAAGTAGTATTACCGACCGCGTGCCCGGAACGCTGAGAGGATTAGGCCCCGCTGTCTGGTTTCCAGTTATGGTGACCTGTTCCGGAGCTGAGGTAGTGCTTGTCACGAAAATAGCACCGTTGACTACTACGGTTGGCGTACCGTCTGTGAGATCTGTTATGGAGATGCTTGTTGGAACGGGTTGAGCCGACGCCGCTCCCACGGCCATCACAAGAGTGGCTGCTGTTACCCCTACCAGGAACGCTGTTTTCATGACTGAATCTCCTCGCCGAAATGAGAACATGAAGTCCGACCATTGTACGCGCTTCATACTGCTTCTCCCTTTCCTCAAACGATGGCAGAGGGCCCACGACCCTCTCTCATACGTGGTGAGTCCTCTGCTGCTACTCTGGGAGTCACCGACTTCTCATCAGCAGGTGACACGATCTGCGGCAGCCGAAACGCTTTCAGGCTGCTCGGTGATCGGTTGCGAATGGGCAAACGGCATGCCGCCAGGCCGCCCACTTTAACCAAGCCGACGGAAGCAATGAAGAGATATATGTTTATAGAAATCCGTATCCGAGCAGGCCCGGAGCGAGCGCCAGGGGGCAGCGTCCGCGAGTTTACAGGGTGCCAACTGGCTGGTTAACGAATCGTTACGCAGACTTCCTCGCTTCCGTTGCCGCAAGCACAAGCACTTCTAGTGCATTGTGATATGAAAACATTTCGATACGTCAACGGGACCGAACAATGGCAGCGCAAAGGAAGACTCGAGGCCCTTCCGAGCCTTCCACGAGTCAGAAAGGGGTTCACTTCGCCACCTTCCGCCGCCAGGCGTAGCCGGCCAGGCACACGCCCCTTCTCCTGCTAACAACGAGTGCGGCTGTTCACGCCAAGTGTTCCGCTTGCTTAACACTGCGGCGGGGAGGGAAGCGCACCGACGCCGGCCTGTGCTTTCGCCAGCTGGTCGTCCTTTCCAAGCACCGATTGGTGTGGGATGGAGATGCTGTTCTGTGGAAAGCTTGGTGCTGGAGCAAGGGTGCTGTGCTCCCAGCGTAGGACGGGTTTTCCAATCCGTCCGCTCTCCCCGGACGGGTTGGAAAACCCGTCCTATGAACCCGAGGTCGCTGGCTCGGGCGCTAGCCACCCATGCTCTTCCTGACCGGGTTGAAGCACACCCCTGTCGGGTGGCCCTCCGTGGCAAAGAGGCCTTACACGGAGGACCCGGGTGCAGAGGGCGATTTGTGGCAACGCCTTCGCACCAAGAATCACCGCTACACAGTCGGCGTTTTCCTGTGCCCGGCAAGGCGCATCAAAGGTCGACGAGGTCGTCCAGGAAGTGAACCGTTGGAGGCTCGATCCCGTTAAAGCGGGTGAACAGACACTCGGAATAGGCTCCGGCCATGTCGAACACGAACAAATCGCCCTCGGTCACCGAGGCGGGCAGCTTCTGTCCCTTGCTGATCGTATCCGCACTGTCGCACGTCGGCCCGCACAGGGTAAACGCAGCCTCGGCACCGGATCGATGGGCGACCGTGACAGGATAAACGAGGTGATCCAGGGCTTCATTGAGTCCCTGGTAGACGCCGACGTCCAGGTGCAACCACTCGCCGTCGGATCGGGGCGCTCGCAACATGAGCCGGCAACTCATCGCCGCCGCCGTCGCCACGATGCCACGGCCGGGCTCGACCGCGACGGTAACAGGATGCGCAGGTAGTTCTTGCTGGAGGACGCGATCCACCACGCCGAGAATCTCGCGTACGCTCGGAATGCTCCGACCCAGATAGGGCGCGGGGTAGCCGCCGCCGATATCGAAGAACTTCAGATCGATGCCTTCTTTGTGGAGATCACGGAAAATGGCGGCTGCTTCTTTGGCCGGGGTCTCCCACGCCTTCGCGCTGTAGCACTGGGTGCCGACGTGGAAGTGCGTGCCGTAGGGATCCAGGCCGAGCTTTTTGCCGAGTTTCAAGAGTTTGCGCGCGTTCTCCGGCGTGGTGCCGAACTTCCCGCCCAAAGGATGCATGGCATCCTTGTTGTTCACCAAGAGCCGCACATACAGCTTCGATCCGGGCGCGTTGTCGGCCTGTTTGCGGACCTCATGCTCGGAGTCGGCCAGAAAGGCCACCACTCCCTTGCCGAAGGCATAACGGATGTCGGCCGGAAACTTGACGGTGTTGGAATAGATGCATTGGCTCGGCGATACACCGGTGTTGAGCGCCAGGTCGACTTCGGCGGCAGAGGCGACGTCAAAGCCGCCGCCGAGGGCGGCAACGCGCTGGAGGATGCGCGGCTTCGGACAACATTTGACGGCGTAGTGGATCTTGACATCCTGCTTGGCTTCGAGAAAGGTCAGGAAGTTTTCCTCGATCTGAGCCAGGTCATACACGAGCACGGGCCGAGAAATGCGCTCGAAGGCCTGGATCAAGTGGAGGCTGGGCGGACGCAGATGACGCAGCCTGCCGCGCAGTTTGGCCAGGCGCCCAGCGACATCCGCGGGGGTTCGGCCGACCGGGGGCACGGGTTTGTCATCGCCCGAGGCGCGAGCGTTGTGAGAATGCAGCACAGCACCTGTCGACGCGGCGAGGCCGAGTTTCAGAAGCTCGCGTCGGTTCATCGGATACCCCCCTACTAGCGCCAAGCACAGGAAACGAGAAAGGGCCCGCTGCTCACCGAGGTTCACCGTTGGCCCAACCCTCCCGTCTGCCGGAAGTAAGGACATCATCGCGCGCCGCTGCGGCAGGGCCAACAAGAAACACCAGACCAGACCGTCGCTTGTCCGTGACACCCCAAGGCACTGAGAACGGGTCCCTGGCTGCCTCCAGAGATGGGTGTGGACCTTTGCTTCCAGTCCTTGCCGTGCCACCCGGCCGCCAAGCGCTTTCTCTTCGCTGGCGATGTTCACTTCGGTTAACGCGGTTACACATCAGCGTCACTTTACATTAACATGCATCAACCTGTCGATGTTCGCCCCTTCCCGGATTTTTCTGCGGTTGCCTGAAATATCAGCCTGTTTGGTGAAGCCCTAACGCCAGGTGTTGCAGGACCTTGAGATAACTGTACTGGGAACTGAAGCATCGCAATGCGCTTCGCGTCCACGAACCAAGTCCTGCTTGGCATCGCTTTTGCGAAGTTCCCTGGCAGCCTGGCAGCGCTCCGGCTGCCGCATGTCTGCTTTGGCAACATTCTCTCGAGCCGCGCTTCTAGGCCCAGCGTAGGACTCGGGCGCACTTCGCCAGGGTCACAAGAAATGGAGACGATCCTGAAGCAGCTAGACATCGTGAGCACACTCATCCAGAGAGCGCGCTACCTGTTCGCTGTTGACCCCTCATGCTGGCTACCCTGCCAGCGGCGGCGCCAACGTCCGTGTCGCATTTGCCATACTGAAAGGAGCACATCCTCAATGTCAGCACAGCATAACACACGCCAAGCTCCAAGAGCGCCATTCACCGGTGCCTTGCTGGCGTGTGTCAGCCTCCTCGCCTGTCTCTCCAATGTGGCTCGCGCCGACGTTCTTGCCACGGCCGATCTATCCTTCTCGAACCTTCGGGTTTCCGCCGCAAGCGGAACCGTTCAGTTCCTGGACGCCTGGAGCTCGGCGGCGTCCGCCCGCGCGCAAAACAGTCTGGGGGAACTTGACAGTGAGACTACCTCGAATACCGGGGCCCCTTCGACCGCCGCTGCCATGGTCACCCATGCCAGCGCTTCCGGGACCGCCGCTGTGTCGCCCTTGAGCGGGTCCGCTTCGAGCAGCATCCACATCCCGGGGGCTGTTAACGCCGCAGCCATGTCGACGGGCACGGGAACCCTCCTCAATCGGTTGGAGATCACGGGCGGTTCGGGCCCGGTAGCCGTAACATTCTCCGCAGACATCTCCGGCCAGCAGGAGATGCAGACGGACCCATACGGGTTACTGGCTCTAACCGAGGTCCTCTTCAATCTTCAAGTAGCCGGAAACGCGGTTCTCTTTTACGATACGCTTGACTCGGTGGGCCCCAACTCTTTTTTACTCACGCCGTTTACGTTGACGCTGTCTAGCACGATTTCCCTGGACTTCGACACCCCGTACTCTCTCAACGTCGAGGCTGAAGCCACTTCGAGAGGAATCGACAGCATCCCCGAGCCGTCAACCGCCTGGTTGTGGTTCACCGCTCTGGTCAGCATCGGAGTTTATGGGAGATTTTCTTCCCGAGCGGGAGGCTCTTTGGTACCGCTACGTTCCTTCAGGGTAGCCCCTGCGATGCCGGCCTCGTCAGCCCTATCGCGCTAAATGGCATCAGTCCTACAGGCAATTCGGCCCAATTTGGGAATTACTTCCATAAAGCACAAGCCATTGGAGTTCTTGCGATGCATCGAATCACATGGTTTAGGTGGTCGTGGATGATCCGAAGTATGACCTTGGCAGTCCTAGGCTGTTGGTTGCTCGCCACCGCCCAACCGGCACAGGCGCAACCGGACGCCGACCCTCCTCCGGACCTCCTGTATCAATTCACTGGGCCGGATGGCGTGTATCCCCATGCGGG
Source organism: Gemmataceae bacterium (assembly GCA_041499985.1). Lineage (GTDB taxonomy): Bacteria > Planctomycetota > Planctomycetia > Gemmatales > Gemmataceae > JBGQLF01. The sequence continues at coordinate 4,517 of JBGQLF010000214.1, read as the reverse complement.
ACTGATTTTCGACAGCCAGGGAAATCTCTACGGCACCACGACGCAGGGGGGGACACATGGGACGGGATTCGGTTGGGGCACCCTCTTCAAGTACGACAGCAGCGGCATCCACACGCTGTTCAACTTCGACGGGCCCCACGGCGTGTATCCCAATGCGGGACTCATTCTCGATAGCCAGGGCAATCTCTACGGCACTACCACGCAGGGGGGGACCCATGGGTCGGGACTCGGATGGGGCACCCTCTTCAAGTACGACAGCAGCGGCATCCACACGCTGTTCAACTTCGACGGGCCCAACGGCGTGTATCCCAATGCCGGACTCATCTTCGACAGCCAGGGCAATCTCTACGGCACCACCACGCAGGGGGGGACCCATGGGCCGGGACTCGGTTATGGCACCCTCTTCAAGTACGACACCAGCGGCATGATCAATAGGCTGTTCCCCTTCGACGGGACCCACGGCCTGTTTCCCCATGCGGGACTTGTCTTCGACAGCCAGGGCAATCTCTACGGCACCACCACGAATGGGGGGACAACGGGGCTGCCAAACGGTGATGGCACCCTCTTCCAGTACGACAGCAGCGGCATGATCCACAGGCTGTACAACTTCGACGGGACTCATGGCCGGTTTCCCAATGCGGGCGTCATCTTCGACAGCCAGGGGAATCTGTACGGCACCACGACGCAGGGGGGGCAGTTTGATGATGGCACCCTCTTCGAGTACGACACCAGCGGCATGCTCCACACGCTGTACAGCTTCGACGGAACGCAGCACGGCCGGTTTCCCAATGCGGGACTCGTCTTCGACAGTCAGGGGAATCTCTACGGCACCACGACGAATGGGGGGCCGAACAATCAGGATTATGGCACTGTCTTCAAGTACGACGGCCACAGCGTCACCGTGCTGTACAGCTTCGACAAGACGCACGGCCGGTATCCCAATGCGGGACTCATCTTCGACAGCCAGGGGAACCTGTACGGCACCACAACGCAGGGGGGGAATCACGATTTTGGCACGATTTTCCGATTGAATGGTGTCGCTCCGGTGCCAGAGCCATCCAGTTGCGTTCTCCTCGGCACGGCACTGTTGGGACTTGGCGGGACTTTGGTTGTTCGACGAAGGCGTGGGGCAAACGGGTGTCTCACCCTACGTCGAGCGTTATACAGGAAAGGGGTAGAGTCATGAAAACACTGTATTACCTGGGAGCGGTGGTGTTGACCCTGGGGCTGGCACTTGGGGAAGCACGCGCGGATCAGTTCTTCATTGATGATTTAGCAGACGTGGCCACGATAAGGCAAGACGGCACTCAGTCCAGTCTAACGGTCTTGCCGGATAGTGGAGGCGAGTTTCTCCATTTCCTTGTTTTCCCTTTCGCTCCTGGTATTGTTGCCAACAACAGTTTTACCGAGAGTGGAGACCTTCTGGAGCCTAATACCGGTGCGCTCAGCGACCGACTCTTTCTCCGAGTTACCTCAGGGTTGTCATTCGTTGAAGGTCTGTTCGCTTCCGATCCCGCTCCCTTTCCTCCGGCAGGCGAGATTAATCCTTTTCCTCCCATCGTGGAAGACGGTACATTCCAGTTAGTAGGCATCTACTTTCTCGGTGTTCCTGGAGGCGGTATGCGTGAGGACGACTTCTTCGTGCGCTCGGATGTGACTGAAATCGGCCCCGAACCAATCCCCGAACCCAGCACCCTCACCCTGCTCGGCCTCGGCGCCCTCGGCCTGACCGGCTACGTCTGGCGGTGGCGGAAGCAACAAGCCTGTTGAATTGATTCGTAACCGTTGACCGGGCAGCCTGGAAGCGTTCCGGCTGCCGATTACCTAATCGTCCCAGCACACACGGGACACTCGAAGGGAGGGGATTGTGAAGAACTTGTTACGCGGCCTGTTCACTGTCGGAGCGCTCCTGCTGGCTAGTCTACCAGCGGCGGCACAAGCACCCATCTCTGATACCTTTACGTTCTTCCAGAACGGGGTGCTATTTGGCCCAGCTCCGGAGGCGGAAGGCTCGCCGTTTGACCAGGGGAGACCAGTTGCCTTGATTTCACTTGGCGGCCTGATTATCTCCCCCGATCTGGCTCAATATGGAGATTACACGGTTTTGACCGAGGCTGACGGTAGCATCAGCGACGTTTTCGGGGTCGTATTCTTAGGGGGCGGTTTCTTCCTCGGATTTGATTCGGATCTTGAAGTTGGCATTCCGAGTGTGCCAACCGAGTTTGTCAATCCTCTTGGAGGGACGCCCACGACGATGGCAGAAGGAAACGGCGGTCCCTTCGATGCGACCAAGTACCTGAGTCCCGCCCTACGAGACCAGGGATTCACGGTCACGTTCCAGAGCGATGTGGAGCCAGTCCCCGAACCAGCCAGCCTCACGTTGCTCGGCCTCGGCGCCCTCGGCCTCGCCGGCTACGCCTGGTGGTGCAAGCAGGCGAGGGAATCCGCTTTCTGACCGGTGGAAGGCTCGGAACGGACCCCGAGTCTTCCTTTTCGCTGCCATGGTTCGGCTCCGTTGGCATATCGAGACTTTTTCATATCGCAATACACTAGAAGGCTTGTGCTTGCGGCAGCGAGAGCGAGGAGGTCTGCGTAACGATTCGTTAACAAGCCAGTTGGTACCCTGTAAACTCGCGGACGCTGCCTCCTTGCGCTCGCTCCGGGCCTGCTCGGATACGGATTTCTATAAACATATATCCCTTCATTGCTTCCGTCGGCTTGGTTAAGGTGGGCGGCCTGGCGGCATCCCGTTTGCACATTCGCAACCGGTCACCGGGCAGCCTGGAAGCGTTTCGGCTGCCCATTACCGATTCGTCTCGCAAGACGAGCTTGCGAGGATGTTCCCACGGGTCCGCCGGGTCCAGTGTCGGACCCCGGCCCAGCTCCCCACGGGCAAGAGAGTGAGAGCAGATGATGATGAAACGGAACTGCGTGAGGCTGTTGGCTGCGGTACTGCTACTGGGCACCGCAAGTGCCCGAGCGGACATCATCAGGATCCATGACGAAATTGAGAGTGTACCCAGGGTCCAGGCGTTTGACAATGCCAGAAACGACATCACAGCAACCAACGTCCAGATTCTTGAGACTGATGCCGATTTCGTTCACCTTGTCTACACGTCAACGGACCTGATCTATGAGCCAGCTGGTGATAGTTTTTCAAGAGATCTGCTGGAAGCAGACGGGACCATCAGTGATCGACTACTCGTTGCCACACTCGGGGGTAACCGGTTCGACGTTCAACTGGACTCGCGCGATACGATCCTGATTCCGCAAGGGAAATTCCTCATTAGTCCAGTAACTGAGGATGGCACTTTCCAGGGACTTCGGCTGCATAATAGTAGCGGAGCGGACATCTTCCTTGCCGCATCGGATATCGACGGAGTCCCGCCATCGTTCGACCCAGGTTGCAACGACGGCGACTGCCCGCCCGACCCGGGCTGTAACGACGGCGGCTGCAATGGCCTGCCGCCCAGTCTCGTCCCTGAGCCCAGAGGCCTCACCCTACTTGGCATCGGTGTCGTCGGTTTGCTGGGGTACGGCTGGCGACGGTGGACCACGTAAGGGAGGAGTGGAACGCAACTCCTAGTGACGCTCTGCGTGGCGACCGAGGCAGTGCTCGACCCATTTGCGTTGATTCCTGGTGCGACCTTAGCTGGATTGCCCGGCTGTCCGCTACGCTAGTGCCCCTCCATGGATACGATATATGACCAATTCCTCAGCGAACCTCCTGGTGCCGCTCCAGTTCACCCGCAAGAATGATTCCAGATTCATCAACTTCCCCAGGCGGAACACCGCGGGCAATCTGTATGAGCCGCCGCCTCTCGTGTTGCTGTGGCTGGCGCGCGGGCTGGCACTGGCAGCGCTGGGGCTGGCGGCCTACCTGGTCTGGACCACCACCGTGGAAGGCAGCCAGGTCGCTGGCTGTGGGGGCGAAGGGCTCGACTGCGAGCACGTCCTGGCGAGCCGCTGGTCCCGTTGGCTTGGGCTGCCTGTGAGTCTGCCCGGCGTGGCCCTGTACACGTTGACCTTCCTCGGTCTGCTGGCGATCGGCCCGCGTACCGCGGAGCGCACGCAGCGGGATGCCTGGTGCCTGCTTGTCCTCCTGGCGGTGGCGGCCAGTGGAGCCGCTTGCTGGTTTGTGGTCTTGCAGGTCTGGGTGCTTCACAGCCTCTGTCTGTACTGTCTGGCGACCCATGGCTGTGGCTTCCTGATCACCGGCTTCGTCTTCTGGTACAGCCCGCTGGCGTGGCGTCGATCCGCAGCGAGCAACTCTCCCGAGCCGATTCTCCTCGTGCGGGAGCAAGGGAGCTGTGCTCCCCTCGTAGGACGGGTTTTCCAACCCGTCCGGAGGGACTGGACGGGTTGGAAAACCCGTCCTACGCATCCGAGGTCGCTCGCTCGGGCACGCGGGCGAACGCCTGCCTGGTTCCTGGCCCTCCTGGGATGGGCGGGGCCAGGGCTGCTGATCGGCGGGCAGGTGCTCTGGTCACCGCAGGAGCCTGACCTGGAGGTCGTCG
>JBGQLF010000213.1:0-10226 GCA_041499985.1 Gemmataceae bacterium | reverse complement strand
TGTTCCACCTCGGCCTTGGCTTGCACGATGGACGCTTCTTTTTGCTGAAGCTCTTCTTCCATCTCGGGTATCGACAGTTCCGCCAACAGGTCGCCCTGGCGCACCCGGGCCCCAATATCGACGTGCACTTTCTTGACATAGCCGGCGATCTTGACATACACAGGCGTCTCTTCAAAAGCCTCGATGTAGCCGGGCTGCTCGATCGTGCGCTGGAGGCTCTTCCACTCCGGTTTCGTGACCGTGACGTTGGGCAACGTGGGCGGAGCCTCCGACACGGGAGGGGCAGCCGAGGACGATCGACCGCAGCCAGAGGAGAACACAGCTAGGAGCGTCGCCAGCAGCCCGCAGAGCAAGCAAGTGGAAAAACGCGGTGGCATGTCGCCCGCGGGCGGCTTCAGACCGGTTGACGACACGGCTCATCTCCTATTTTCTGTACCTGGATAATCTTGTCCTCGCCCAGAGGACCCGCAGCGATCTCCCCCTCGGCACCTGATCGTTCGAGGGCGGGGATGAAGTGACGGCTCTCCGGATCGAAGGGATAGAGGGATACCGAACGCCTGGAGCTACGGTTTTGCACAAGCGTGAAGACGGCTGGCAAAATCGTCAGCGTGGCCAGCGTTGCCGCCGCCAGCCCGCCAATGACAGCCCGACCGAGGGGAGCCGTTTGCTCACCGCCTTCCCCCAGGGCCAGGGCCATCGGCACCATGCCGGCAATCATGGCAAAGCTCGTCATGAGAATCGGCCGCAGCCGGCTCTCGGCACCTTCTACGGCCGCCTCCGCAGCGGTTGCTCCCGCTCGCCGGCTACGCTCGGCAAAGGTGATCAGCAGGATAGCGTTGGCGACCGCCACCCCGATGGACATGATCGCCCCCATGAACGATTGGATGTTCAGGGTCGTCCCCGTAACGAGCAGGGCCAGGACGACACCCGTCAGCACGGCGGGAACCGTGGTGACGACGATGAACGCCAGCCGGAGCGACTGGAAATACGCCGCCAACAGGAGGAAGATCACCACCACGGCCATCGCCAGGCCGACGGTCAGGCCGCCAAACATTTGACGCATCGGGACCACTTGACCCCGGACATCGACGGTCACGCCGCGCGGCGGTTCTCCTGCTGCGTGAAGTGCCTCATCAATGCGTCCCGCCACGCGTCCCAGGTCCTCCCCTTGAATGTTGGCCGTCAGGCTGATCACGCGCCGCATGTTATAGCGATCGTACTCCCCGGGCATGGTGCCTTCTTCGACCTGGGCAACATCCCGGACCAACAACTGTCCTTTCGCGGTCCGCTTAATCGGGATCATGCCGACTTCCTTGGCCGAATCCATGCGCGCCTGGGGGATCTCGACCTGGACCTGGTAGCCGATGCCACTGGCGGTGTCGCGCCAGTAATTGGGTACCACAAAGCGGCTCGACGAGGTCGCGGCGACCAGCGAGCGCGCCACCTCCTCCGCCGTCACGCCGCTCTGGCCGGCACGCTCTCGGTCCACTGTCACCTGAACCGTCGGGTAATCGAGCGATTGCACGAATTGCAGGTCGCGCAAGGATGAAATACGAGCCAGTTCGCTGCGCACCTTCTCGGCGTAGGTGCGGCTGTCCGCGATTTTGGGACCGCTGATCGCGACTTCGATCGGGGTGCGCGATCCGAAGCTCATCACTTCATTGACGATATCGGCCGGCTCAAAAGAAAGTCGTAACCCTTCCAAGCGTGTGGTGATCTTGTCTTCGGGGATGCCGTCGGCGCGTAACTGCCGGCCAAGCCAGTCTTTCAAGCGGAGCGGCAATTGCTCACGCAAACTCTCCTTCAATTCATCCACGCGGATGCCGCTGCCCTGCGTCAAAGCCACGCGCAAAACCACTTCCTCGGGGCCCGCCGTCCAGAGATAAACCGTGTTGATGGTGTAACTCGACGGTGAGACGCCGCCGAAACCTACCGTCATGTCCAGGTTGCCCGGACCTACCATGTCCTTGATGATCCCCAAGGCCTCCTTGGCAATTTCTTCAGTGCGTTCAATCCGAGTGCCGACGGGGGCACGCAGCCGCAGCTGGAACTGTCCCGAGTCGACCGCGGGAAAGATCTCTGTGCCGCGCGATCCACCAATCAGCCAAATCAAGATCACGGCCACAACGACATAGGCGGGAACCAAAATCCAGCGGAAACCCAGTAACAACCGGAGCAGGCGCGCATAGCGGACTCGGAACGCCCTGAACGAGAACCGAGCTCTCACCGCATGGGTGGAAACCTCGTGGTGGCGGAGCAGCCAGACCGAGAGCACCGGCACGAACGTGCTCGACAGGAAATACGAAGTCACCATGGAGAACCCCACGGCGAGCGTCATCGGCACAAACAGTGCCCGGGCCGCGCCCTCCATGAAAAAGGAGGGCAGGAAGACGGCCAGGATGCACAGCATGGCCAGCAAGCGCGGCACGGCCGTTTCCGCCGTCCCGAGCCAGACGGCTTCCGCGAGCGAACTGCTCTTGGCCATCTGCGTGTGGATGTTTTCGACCGCGACCGTCGCCTCATCGACCAGGATCCCGACCGCCAGGGCCAGGCCGCCGAGAGTCATCAAGTTGAGGGTCTGCCCGGTCAGCCACAGTGCCACCACGGCCCCCAGCAGTGCGAAGGGAATATTGAGGACAACTACCAGCGCTGACCGCCAATCCTGGAGGAACAACAGCACCATCAGACCGGTCAGAATCGCTCCCAGGAGTCCTTCCCAGGCCACGCCCGCCATGGCGCGGGTGACATAAGGCGACTGGTCGAACTCAAACCGGAGTTCAATATCCTCGGGTAGGGCGGCCCGCATTTTCGGCAGATTGGCCTTCACTTCGTTGACGACGGCCAGCGTGGAGGCATCGGCACGCTTGCTGACCATCATGTAGACCGCCCGGCGGCCGTTGACGAGGGCGAAGCTGGTCCGGATATCCGTGCCGTCCTCCACCTCGCCGATGTCGCGCAAATACACGTTGGTGCCTGGGCGGATCGGAATGTTTTCCAACTCCTTCGGATCCACGACCATCGCGTTCACCGGCACGAGTGGCATTTGGTCCTGGATGCGCACATTGCCGGAGGGACTCACGCTATTCCCAGCGGTCAGGGCGGCAACTACGTCGTTGGGAGACAGCTGATAGGAGCGCAGACGATCGGGGTCAATGTGCACCACGATGGTGCGCTGATTGCCACCGAACGGGGGCGGCGCGGAAACGCCCGGCAGACTGACCAGCGCTGGCCGGACTCGGATATAGGCTTGCTCCTGGATCTCGTCGATGCTCTTGGTTGGGCTGGAGAGCACGAGGTAGCCGACCGGGACGCTGCCCGTATCGAAGCGCACGACGAAAGGAGGCACCGTTCCGGGCGGCATGAAAGAGCGCGACCGGTTCACCTGGGCCACGGTCTCGGCCATCGCTTGCACCATGTCGGTTCCCGGATGAAAGAAAAGCTTCATCTGGGCGAACCCCTGGATGTTCTTGGACTCGACGTGGTGAATGCCGCTGATGTACAGAAAATGGTTCTCGTAGTGAAACGTGAGCAGGCCTTCCATCTGGGCAGGATCCATGCCGCCATATGGCTGCACGACGTAAATGACCGGCAGGTTGAGGTTGGGAAAGATGTCTATCTTCATGCGCTGAATTGCCAGGGCACTGCTGACGAGGATGCCGGCGATGGCCACCATCACCGTGATGGGACGTTTCAGCGCAAAGACGATTGGATTCATCGCAGAACTCTAGGCTCGCCGTGCGCAACCATCAGTCTCCAGCGGCACACTGGAAAAGCACGCCCGACGGCAATCAAGGGAAGGCTAATCGGCAGGACCGTCAGGGGTCACCTGGCAAGGCCTGACCCGCGCAAAAAAATCTTCACGTATTCTTCACAAAACAATGATACCGACGAAAGGTACTGCGCCGAAGAGCTAAATCTAAAAAACCGGAGAGGCTTCGTTCCGGCGGAAAAGGAAAGCCGAGCACTAGTGCAAGATCAAGGGACCTTTTGCCGAATCGTAGCCACAAGCGTCCCGCTTGTGGGCTGCTCCAGCCCACAAGCGGGACGCTTGTGGCTACGTTACACAACACGTCATTCGGCCCCACACCAGGCTCGATCTCTACGTCGGAATCTCCGATCGTGCGGGAAGAGCCAAGTCAACCGGGAAGGATCTTTCCTGCTTCTTCTCATGGATGCAGGAAGGACTGAGCAGTGGAGCGATCCGACAGGACGCGCTCGTCCCGCAAGCGATTGTGGGGCGTTTATCGGAGCACGGTCATTTCGATCCCCAGAAGCGGGATTCCACTCCCCACTGCTCAATATCCGCTGCTGGGCCCAGCTGATCGAGCCAACGCCGGTGGTGCTTCAATGCGACGACTTCGGTGAGGACCCGCAACCGGCCGCAGAGGAAAGGCGCGAGCGCACCTTCATGCCAGCGCTGAATGACCTTGGCGGCAAGTACGGCCAGGTGACGCGGCAAGGCACGGACCAAGGAGAAGCGGGGTAAATTGCGCCAGAAAACGCGTTCCTCGTTGCAGGATTGCTGCTCCAGGAGCCGGCGCCGGCGCTGACCATACGATGCCGCTACGCGATGGAATACCCGCGCGGCGGGCTCGAATACAATCTGGTAGCCCGCCCGGTGTAGACGGAAGGATAGATCGACATCCTCGAAATAAGCGCCGAACGACTCCGGCAATGCCCCGACGCGCAACAGAAGTTCTCTGCGGTAAAAGGCACTGGAAGCACTGGCGCCAAAGACTCGGCAGCGCCGCAGGTAACTCGGTCCGGCCTCTTCTCCCCGACCCCGCTTGCCGGCGATGCCGCCGAGGTAGTACCGGTCGCCGGCGCTGTCAATGACCGGCCGCCCTGGCGCACGCAGTACAAGGGGTGCCACGGCGCCGACGCTCTGATCTTCGAAGCACGCAAGAGCCGCGCTGGCCCAGCCAGCGGTCACTTGCGTGTCGTCATTCAACAAGTGCACGACGGTGCCGGACGTAGCCCGGATGCCTGCGTTGGCCGCAACGCAAAAGCCCCCGCAGTGCCACAGTCGGATGTAGCGAACCCCAGCGAAAGCATCCGCCACGGAACGGGCGGCACCATTGGGCGAGGCATCATCCACCACCAGGATCTCCGTTCCGAGTGGGGCATGCTGGGTGACCGTCCTCAGACAGGCGTGCAGCAAATCGGGGCGATTATGGCTGGGGATCACAATCGATAGACTAGGAAGCAAGCGGATGTTCCTCGTGGCGGACAATGTGGTCGAGACGCGAGCGGGCCGCTAACCGATGTCCCCGACCCAGATCGACGGCCATCCGCTCCAACTCTGCAAACAACTCAGCGGCGGCGGTCTCTGCTCTCCAGCCCGCCCAGTGACGCCGCAACCGGGCTTCAAGTGCCACCAGACCTGCCAGTAGGGAGACCTGCCAGCCGGGCCAATGCTTGGTTGCGTATGTGAGCAGGGCGTGACGCGTCACCAGGCGCAAGTGGAGCGGCACCGTTCGCCCATGCAGCGGCGTGTGATGTACCACGCGCACGGCCGGCTCGTACCACACCGACCAGCCCAGAGCGCTGGCCCGCTGACAGAAGTCCACATCCTCGTAATACAGAAAGAAGTCTTCATCCAGTCCGCCAAGGCTTTCGAGGCAGTCCCGCCGCAACAGCAGGCAACAGCCTGTCACCCACGGTACCCGGCAGCGCCGCGCGCCCCCGCGACAATGGTACTTCCGCCGCGCCCGCGGGAGAGCCAGGCGCGTCACGGTGCCCGCCAGGGAGGGGAAGGGCCCCGAAGAGAACTGCCGCGTGCCGTCGCGATTGCGCAGCTGAAAGCCAACGACACCTGCCCGTGGCTCCTCGGAGGCGAGCCGATCCGCCACGGCCAGGACCTTGTCCAGGAAATCGTCGGCCACAGTCACATCCGGGTTGAGCAGCAACAACCACTGTCCTTGGCTCAGCCGGCATCCTTCATTAACTGCTCGAGCGAAGCCGTAGTTCCGTCCCCAGCGCCGCAGCGATACCCCCCGTCGACGCCGAAGCCGGCGAACCAGTGGATGCCCCAGGGAGTGGTTGTCCACGATCACAACCTCGGCGGTGCCGTCGCGCGCACACCCCGCCGCCTGGAGCTGAGCGACGAGCCGTTGTGTCTCTTCCCATTGGCAGTAGTTGACGATGACGACCGAGAGGCGTGGCGCTCCGAGCGTCCGAGCAAGCTTCTTGCCGCGTCGGGTGGGCGGACGCTGAGCCCGATGGAGTGCGGTAGACGTCGCCGGAAGAGCCAAAGCCATCGGGATCCCTCCCTTGCGTGGCAAGAACGCAGTGGCATGCCGGGAGCCAGTATAGACGGACAGTCCCTCGCAAGACAATGCCGTCTGGGCAGAGGATTACCCAGTCTGGATCCAAATTCCGTGGTGTAGGCGGCTCGCCTGCCGGCGCGATCAGCAGGCGAGCCGCCTACACCACAGCACTGGCAACCCGCTTTGGAGCATGCCGTCCTGGCGTTCCGTCGCGACTTGCGAACGCTTCCTTTGTAGACAAATGATCAGTTCGGACAGTACCGGTGACGACGGAGAAAACTTGGGAGAATCCTCGTTCACAGTCTTGGCTAAGCTGGGAGAGTTTGAAAAAATAGGCATCAGGGACTCGACCGTTCAGAATCGACCTCCGACGAGCCCAGAGTACGAAGGAGGGGTACTAGCCAGTTCCTGTCGCCCTTCGTGCGTGGGAGAGGGTTGCTCCGCGATCTTCAACCCGAGGTTCGTTCTGTCGGCCCATGGCTGGGCCAGGTGGGGAGGTGCGTAGCATCATGAAGAAGCTTCTCCTGTTTCTGGTCTTGATGGGCCTGGCTCTGGTCGGGGGCACGTACGGACTTAATCACTACTGGTCCAACGGAAACGGTGAAGACGGCTTCACGCTGGCACCGGTCGAATGGGGGAACATGACGGAAACGGTCAGCGCCACCGGCTTGGTGCAGCCTCATGAAGTGACCGCCGTGGGCAGTGAACTGTCCGGCAAGGTCGTCGAAATCTATGCCGGCGCCGACTTCAACAAGATGGTTCAAGAGGACGAGCCGCTTCTGAAGCTCGACGATCGGCTGGCGCAGCAGAAGGTGCAACTGGCGAAGACGCAAGTTCGCCTGGCCCAGGCCAACGTGGCGCAAGCGGAGGCCCTCCGCGACGCGGCCCAGCTGGCATTGTCGCGCCAGCGCGAGTTATTGCAAAACGACGTCGGCCTCCAGAAGGAAGTGGACCGCACGGAAGCGCAGCTCAAAGCGGCGGAGGCAGCCGTCAAGATCGCGCGCGTCAAAATCGAGGAAGCGGAGGAAGGCTTGGCCCAGGCCGAATACGGACTGAGCCTGACGATCGTACGCGTACCCACGGGGACCGACCGCACGACACGACCGCCGACACAGAAGCGGCAATACACGGTCATCGATCGCAAAGTGGTCCTCGGCCAGATGATCGCTCCACCTGCTTCGGGCCAGTTGTTCACCTTGGCCACCGACCTGGGTCAGATGCAGGTCCATGCTCAGGTCGGCGAGAACGACATCAGCAAAGTGCGCAGCAGCCAATCAACGAGCTTTTCGGTGTACGCCTATTCTGAGGATGATGCGCGCTTTCACGGCCAGGTCGTGCAGATTCGGCCCATGCCGACGAGCACGCACGGCGCGGTCTTTTATGATACCGTCATCGACGTAACCAATGAGCGCGATGACAAGACGGGCGAATGGAAGCTGCGCCCCGGCATGACCGCGGCCGTAGATGTCATTCTGCGCCGCCACACCGCGACGTGGAAGATGCCGACAGCGGCGTTGAATTTCCAGTTGGAGGAGGCGTATCAATCTGAAGCCGCCAAGGCCAAACTAGCCCGTTGGCAAGGGCGGCCTGACCGCGACGACTGGAAACTGGTCTGGATCCTGGACGAGCACAAGAAACCGTGGCCGATCTTCGTTCGGATCGGGGGCAAAAGCGCTGCTGGCGAGACGGGAATCAAGGATGGTCAATACAATGAAGTATTAGAGTGGGATCCCGAATTGTCGCCGCCCCCGGATGGGCAAGTCCTGGCGACCTATCCCCAGGTGCTGACCGGCGCCCCACCGGTGCGGAAGCGCAGTTGGTTGGAACCGCCGAATGTGAAGGTGTTCTGAGATCACCCAGGCGGCTTGCAGATTGCCTTCCGAGCTGCAACCTGCAATCCGGTTGTCCGGCAGGGGGAGAGTCATGACTGCCATCATCGCCTTGACAGATGTGCACAAGATTTACGACACGGGCGCGGTCCAGGTGCCTGCGCTGTGCGGCGTGGATCTCTCCGTCTTGTCCGGGGAGTTCGTGGCCATCATGGGCGCCAGCGGTTCGGGAAAGTCCACGTTGATGAACATCATCGGCTGTCTGGACCGACCTACTTCCGGTACGTACCTCTTCGATGGCCAAGACGTCAGCCGCCTGAGCCGTCAGGAATTGGCCCACATCCGCAACCGCAAGATCGGCTTCGTTTTCCAGGGGTTCAACCTGCTCAAGCGACACAGTGCCGTTGAGAACGTGGAGATGCCCTTGCTCTATGCCGGGATCTCGGCGCGCCAGCGGCGCCGGCGCGCCCTGGAAATGCTGGCGCGGGTTGGCCTGCAAGATCGGGCCGACCACATGCCCAACCAACTCTCGGGCGGGCAACAGCAACGCGCTGCGATCGCGCGGGCGCTGGTGAACCAACCGCAGCTTATCCTGGCCGACGAACCGACCGGCAACCTGGATTCACGTACCGGAGCCGAAATCCTCGCCGAGTTCCAGCGCTTGCATCGTGAGCAGGGCCAGAACATCATCATGGTCACGCACGACCCCGCGATCGCTGCGCATGCCGCTCGGCTCGTGACCGTCCGCGATGGTCTGATCGAAAGCGATGTCCCGAACCCCCAGGAGAAGAATTTCAGAGTGCAAATTGCAGATTGCAGATTGGAAGAGCCAGCGGCAATCTGCAATCTGCACTCTGAAATCTGAAATGGACATGAGCTTCCTCTCCGCGATCCGTGTGGCCTTGGCGGCTCTCCTGGTAAACAAGGGTCGGTCGATCCTGACCAGCCTGGGGATCGTCATCGGGATCAGTGCCGTCATCGCTATGGTGGCGGCGGGCGGTGGCGCCCGGCGCAAACTGGACGATCGGCTGGACAGTATCGGCAAGAACCTGATCCTGGTGCGCCCCGGGGCGCGCAATCAACAGGGCATCGTCGCGGACTATGTGCCGCTCAACGTCGAGGACGTCGAGGCGATTCGCAAGGAGGTCGGGCCGATGCTGGTCGGCGCCGTGCCGGCACAGGTGTTGACGAAGCGCCTGGCGACGACGCGCACCGGCAATTGGCCGACTGATTTGGTCGGTTCGACGCCGGAAATCCAACAGGTGCGCAACTGGAAGGTCGCCCTGGGCCGGTTTTATAATGACGACGACCTCAAGAAGGCCGCTCCCGTCTGCCTGATCGGGCACACCGTACTCCGTAAGTTGTTTCCGGATAAGGCCAACCCGATCGGGGAAACGGTGCGCGTGGAGCGCGTGCCGTTGCGCATCATCGGCGTCCTCGGTGAGAAGGGCCGTTCCGCCACCGGGGCGGACCAGGACGACCAGCTCTTTGTGCCTCTGACCACCTTGCAGCGCAAGATTGTCGGCGATGAGCGGATTCATTTGATCCTGGCTACCGCCCGCACGGAATCGCAGATCGAGAAGGCCAAGGAGAGCATCATCAAGGTGATGCGGCAGCGGCATCGTTTGCGGCACGGGGATGCCGATGATTTTGATGTCAGCAGCGTGCGCGAGATGGCCGAGCTGGCCGAGATTCTGACCGCGACCATGCAGATGCTGGTAGCGGTGATCGCCTCGATCTCGCTGATCGTCGGCGGCATTGGGATCATGAATATCATGCTCGTGTCGGTGACCGAGCGGACGCGCGAAATTGGCATCCGCATGGCGGTTGGGGCCACGTCCGCCGATGTGCTCATCCAGTTCTTGATCGAGGCGGTCGTGTTGGCGCTGCTTGGCGGCGTGATCGGCATCATGCTGGGGTTGGGCGGCGCGATCGGCTTGGCCTACCTCGCCAACTGGCCACTGGACGTCTCACCGACCATCGTCTGTGTGGCCTTTCTGGTGTCGGCGGGCGTCGGCATCTTCTTCGGTTATTATCCCGCGCTCAAAGCATCGCGTCTGGATCCGATCGAAGCGCTGCGCTATGAGTAGTTATTCGAGCGCCCCGGGCGGCGCCGGCAGCGCGGTGC